>NZ_JBHVRK010000008.1:0-75824 GCF_042885845.1 Kitasatospora sp. NPDC058032
CAGCGGGAGCGCCTCGGCCCCGGGCGGGCCGCCGCCGTTCTCAGTGCCGGTGGATCGGCCGGGGCGGGGCCGAACGGGGGATGGAGCGGCCCTGCCCCGGCTTCCGGCGGTCAGCCGTCGTGTCGCACAGCCTCGACCCGACGGCGCCGGAGCACCATGCCGGCCCAGCCGACGCCGATCGCGGCGGCACCGGTGAGCAGCAGCGGGCCGGTGGCGGAGCCGCCACCCACCGCCGCGCTGTCGGCCGCGACGACCTTGCCGGCGGGCTCCTCGGCGTTGCCGCCGTGCCCGTGGTGGGCGACGGTGGACTTGGACTGGCCGGCGGCGATCTGCGCCTCGCTGGGCGCGGCCGGGGCCTGGGCGGTGAGCGCCGACGCGGCGGCGGCGGTGCCGCCCTTGCCGAAGTCGACGTCGGAGCAGCTGTAGAACGCCTCCGGGCTGTCGGTGCGCTGCCAGACCATGTAGAGCAGCTGACGGCCGGTGCGCTGCGGCAGGGTGCCGGTGTAGTTGTAGTAGCCGTTGTCCGAGGTGCGGGAGGTGGCCACCTGGGCGACCGGGACGGCGTCGAGGTCGGACCACTTCAGCGGCTGGGTCGGGTCCCAGCTCTGCTTGGTGATGTAGATGGTCTGGTTGCCCTGGTGGGCGGCGGTGACCCGGAAGTTGAAGTTGACCTTGCCGGCGGAGACCGGGCTGGCCGGCCAGTCGGCGCGCGGCAGGTCCAGCGCCTTGTACTTGTCGCGGCCGGCGGAGCAGAGCTTGCCGTCCGGGATCTGCGCCTGGTGGGCGCCGTTGACGCTGGGGAGGTTGACCTCGTTCCAGTCGTACAGCGGCTGGGTGCCGCCGAGCGCGACGACGTCCTTGCAGATCTGCGACTTGGGCGTCTCCGGACCCTCCGCGTAGCAGGCCGCGACCCGGCTGACCGGGTTGGTGACGGTGCCGTGGGCGGAGGCCGTGCCGATGCCGACGGCCGAGACGGAGAGGAACGCGGCGCCGACGACGCCGACGGACATGGCGGTTCGCTTGATGGACATGGGGTGGGGACTCCTTGACCGTGAACCGGGCCGAGGCTGTGGGGGGAACTGCCGGGCACGTCTGCCCGAGGGGCCCGCCGACCCGGCGCGGCGCCCCTGGGGCGAGCGTATGATTGGACTAGACCAGCTGGCAATAGTGCGTCGTGGGCCACTTTTTGACGGAATGTGGCCCTTCGAGCAGCACAAAGGCCCGACGGGGCGCCTGCGTTAGGCATCCCATCGGGCCCTCTTAAGGTGCGGCCAAGGTTCCCCCGGGGCGGCTGGATCAGTTCCCGGGAGGGGCGGGGCGCTCGTTGACGGATCCACGGATGGAGCCGGTCATGATGACGGTGCCGTGGACCGTCCCGTGGTCCATCGTGTTGACGGTGTGGTTGATCACGACGGACTGCGGCTGCCTCGGGGTGAACTCCTCCAGCAGGGTGCGCAGTTCCTCCGCCGCCTGCGGATCCTGGCGCAGCAGCCGGCGGATCCGGTTGCGCAGCTCGGCCGTCTGGTCGCCGACCAGCTCCTCGTCGCCGTCCGCCCGGACCACCTCGACCCGGATCTCCTCCAGCTCGGCGGACACCTCCTCGGCGTCCCGGCCGCGCCCCAGCAGTCCCGCGAGCCGGGAACGTACCTGCGTCCAGGCCTCGGTGGCCATCAGTCCGACCACCGTCGTGGCGCCCGTGGTCACCAGCTGTGCGATCTCGGCCTCCACGGCCTCCCCCTTCGTCCGTTCCGTTCCGCCCTCCCACGGTAGTGGAACCGCGACCCCGCGTGGAGCGTGGGCGCGCCGCTCAGAGGAAGGTGTGCCCCTCGCCCCGGTAGGTCGGCACGGTGCGCACCACCGCGTCCCCCTCCACCAGGTGCAACTCGGCGAACCGCTCGCAGAGTTCCCCCGCCTTGGCGTGCCGGAACCAGACCCGGTCGCCGATCAGCAGGTCGTCGGCGGCGGCGCCGAGCAGCGGCGTCTGCACCTCGCCGGCCCCCTCCATCGGGTCGTAGCGCAGACCCGGCGGCAGGTAGGGCGCGGGGGAGCGGTCCGGGCCGGCCGCGCCGGACGCCGGGTAGCCGCCGCCGAGCACGGTCACCACGCCCACCCCGGGGCGGCGCACCACAGGCTGGCCGAACAGCGCCGCCGGCCGGCCGCGGAACGCCCGGTAGTGGTCGAACAGCTGCGGCTGGTAGAGCCCGGACCCGGCCGCCACCTCGGTCACCGCGCGCTCGGCCACCGTCGACTCGACGCTGCCGGTGCCGCCGCCGTTGACGAACTCCAGCTCGGCCACCCGGCGCAGCAGCCGCACCGTGGCCGCCCGGCGCTCGGCCAGCTCGGCCCGCGCCCGCGCCTGCATCACCCGCACCAGCGCGGAGCGCACCGGGCGCCCGGGCACCGCGTCGCCCACCCCGGCGACGTGTCCCTCGTAGGCCATCAGCCCGACCACCCGGAAGCCCCGGCGCCGCTGCACCAGCTCGGCGAAGGCGGCCACGTCCTCGGGGGTGCGCAGCGGGGAGCGGCGGGCGCCGACCCGCACCCGGCCGCCGAGCAGGTGCAGCGAGGTGTCCAGCTCCAGGCAGACCCGCACCTCGGCGGGCCCGGTCCGGGCGGCGTCGACGAGGTCCAGTTGGGCGGGGTCGTCCAGCACCACGGTGACGGCGGCGGCGAGCTCCGGGTCGGCGGTCAGCGCGGCGAAGCCGGCCCGGTCGCTGGAGGGGTAGGCGAGCAGGACGTCGCGCAGCCCGGAGCGGGCCAGCCAGAGCGACTCGGCGAGGGTGAAGCTCATCACCCCGGCGAAGCCCTCGACGGCCAGCACCCGCTCCAGCAGGGCGCGGCAGCGCACCGACTTGCTGGCCACCCGGATCGGCTTGCCGGCGGCCCGGCGCACCAGGTCGGCCGCGTTGGCGTCGAAGGCAGCCAGGTCGAGGACGGCCACCGGGCCGTCCAGGTGGGCGGTGGCCCGGTCGTACCGGGCGCGGTCGGCGGCCGGCGAGGGGGCGTGGGCGGGGCGGGCGGCGCCTGCGGCGGAGGCTTCGAGCGTGGCCATGCGCGCAGACTGCCACAGCGGCTCTACCCGCGGGTAGGGGGCGGACGGGGGACCTTCGGTCCGTGTGGGGGCGCGGGGCCGGTGGCATAGGGTCGGCCGGGTGGACCGCAAAGACTTCTCCAACCCGGCGTTCGTCGGCAAGAACATCCCCGACCCGGGTTTCTCCGGCGACGACGGCACCGCCGACCCGGCGCTCGCCGCCGCGCTCGCCCGCTGGGCGCAGGACCGTGCCGCCGAGCCCGAGGTGCTCGCGGCGCTGACGCCCACCCGGCTGATGGTGCCGATCGTGGCGATCCTCGGCGAGGTCGAGGTGGACGCGAACGGGCACCGCCACGAGAAGACCAGCGACATGGCCGTCCCGGTGCTGGAGGCCGCCGACGGGCGGCGCGCGCTGCCGGCCTTCACCTCGCTGGAGTCGCTGGCCCGCTGGCGCGCGGACGCCCGTCCGGCGCCGACCGCCGCCCCGCAGGCCGCGATGGTGGCCTTCTCCGAGCGGGCGGACACCCTGCTGGTGGACCCGGCCGGGCCGGTGCCGTTCCAGCTGTCCGGGGCCCGGCTGCGGGCGCTGGCGGAGAACCGGCCCTACCTGCCGCCGGCCGCCGACCCGCAGGTGCGCGAGGCGGTCCGGGCGCTGCTGGCGGCCGAGCCGCAGGTGACGGCCGGGCTGCTGGCTCCGGCGGAGGACTCGGACGGGGTGCTCGCGGTCCTGCTGGACCCGGCGCTGGACCAGGCCGGGATGCAGGCGGCCGCGCAGCGGGTCGGGCAGGCGGTGGCCGCCGACCCGGTGCTGCGGGTGCGGCTGGACCGCGGGCTGGACCTGGCGGTGCTGCCGGCGAGCGCCGGGCTGCCGGGCGAGCCGCTCTACCGGCGGTAGGAGCGGCACGGTTGCGTCTCGCGTGTCACGTGACACGCGGGACGCAACCGTCGGGGTCTCAGGAGTAGACCGGACCGGTGAACTTCTCGCCCGGCCCGGTACCCGGGGCGTCCGGGACGATCGAGGCCTCGCGGAAGGCCAGCTGCAGCGAGCGCAGGCCGTCGCGCAGCGGCGCGGCGTGGAAGTTGCTGATCTCCGGGGCGCCGGCGGTGACCAGTCCGGCCAGCGCGGTGATGAGCTTGCGGGCCTCGTCGAGGTCCTTGTCCTTCTCGCCGCCCTCGGCGAGACCGCACTTCACGGCGGCGGCGCTCATCAGGTGCACCGCGACGGTGGTGATCACCTCGACGGCCGGGACCTCGGCGATGTCCCGGGTGAGGTCGTCGAAGCCGATCGCCTCGTCGTCCGCGGCGGGGTTCTGGGTGGGCTCGCTGCTCAAAGGTGGCTCGTTCCGTCGTGCCGGTGTCCGTACACAGGGAGCGTACAAGCCGGGGTGTGCGGGGGCGGAATAGCGTTCGACCCCCCGGCGCTGTATGCTTCGAGACTGACCGGCCAGACGTCCTCACGGAGGTCCGGCCAGCAAGTGGAGGCTCCACCCAGGAGGCCCGAGAGGGCAACCGCGAAAGTCTCCCACCTGATCGGCCTCACGGTCGACGGGTCCGGTCCGCGACGGGCGCCCAGTGTGCCGACAGTCGCCGCAGCGCCCCTCACCGGGTGCCGCCCCCGGTTGTGTGGAGCCCCGCTTGTACCGAGCGGGGCTTTTTTCGTGTCGCGGTGTGAACGGCCGAACGGAGCCGGGCACAGCGCAGCACGAATGAAGCCCCGCCCAGTGGTCGAGTCCACTACGTGCGACCGCCGTCCGACGGCCGCATCGCAGAAGGTGCAACCGAGGAGGCCCCATCAGCACCGAGCCCCGCATCAACGACCGGATTCGCGTCCCCGAGGTGCGACTCGTCGGTCCCAGCGGCGAGCAGGTCGGCATCGTGCCGCTTGCCAAGGCGCTGGAGCTCGCGCAGGAGTACGACCTCGACCTGGTCGAGGTCGCGGCGACCGCCCGGCCGCCGGTGTGCAAGCTCATGGACTACGGCAAGTTCAAGTACGAGTCGGCCATGAAGGCCCGTGAGGCGCGCAAGAACCAGGCGCACACGGTCATCAAGGAGATGAAGCTCCGGCCGAAGATCGACCCGCACGACTATGACACCAAGAAGGGTCACGTCGTCCGGTTCCTCAAGCAGGGCGACAAGGTCAAGATCACGATCATGTTCCGCGGTCGTGAGCAGTCCCGCCCCGAGCTGGGCTTCCGTCTGCTCCAGCGGCTCGCCGACGACGTCCAGGACCTGGGCTTCGTCGAGTCCTCGCCGAAGCAGGACGGCCGTAACATGATCATGGTTCTCGGCCCGCACAAGAAGAAGACCGAGGCGATGGCCGAGGCTCGCGCCGCCGCGGACGCCCGCAAGGCCGAGCGTCTGGGCCGCACCGCCGGTGCGGACGACGACATCGCCGAGTCCGACGAGCCCGCCGAGGCCCAGGACGCCGTCGAGGCCCAGGACGCCGCCGCCGAGACGGAGGCCCCCGAGGCCGCCGCTCCGGTCGAGCAGCCGGCCGAGGCCTCCCAGGGCGCCTGACCTCCCCAGGTCAGGAAGGTCCGGGAGACCGGCCACCAGGGTGACGGGGCACCCCGCCCGGTCACCGCAGATCCATCCTTCACGCCCGCGCGGCGCACACCGCGCGGGCGTGGACGGACCGACGAGGAGATACGGCGAAATGCCGAAGCAGAAGACGCACAGTGGCGCCAGCAAGCGCTTCAAGATCAGTGGCTCTGGCAAGGTGCTGCGCGAGCGCGCCGGCCGCCGCCACCTCCTGGAGCACAAGCCCTCCACGCTGACCCGCAAGCTGGCCGGGACGATCGAGCTGGCCCCCGCCGACGCCAAGAAGATCAAGAAGCTTCTCGGCAAGTGATCGCCCTCCCGCCCGGCGCGAGCCGCGTGCGGGGCAGCTGATCCTTCCCGACCCATTCGAATGACGGACCACGTGAAGTAGTCCGTGGTCCAACCCAAGGAGTAATCAAGTGGCACGCGTCAAGCGGGCAGTCAACGCCCACAAGAAGCGCCGGGTCATCCTGGAGCGCGCCAGCGGCTACCGCGGCCAGCGCTCGCGCCTGTACCGCAAGGCCAAGGAGCAGGTCACCCACTCGCTGGTCTACAACTTCAACGACCGCAAGAAGCGCAAGGGCGACTTCCGTCAGCTGTGGATCCAGCGCATCAACGCTGCGGCCCGTGCCAACGGCATCACCTACAACCGCTTCGTGCAGGGCCTGAAGGCCGCCAGCGTCGAGATCGACCGCAAGATGCTGGCCGACCTGGCCGTCAACGACCCGGGTGCCTTCGCCGCCCTGGTCGAGGTGGCCCAGAAGGCGCTGCCGGCCGACGTGAACGCCCCGAAGGCCGCCGCCGACGCCGCCTGATCTTCCGAGATCGGTTGAGCTCTGACCGGACCCGCAGGCTCGCCTGCGGGTCCGGTCCTGCTTTGCTCCCTCCTTCAGCGCCTCCGGAGAACGAGACCATGCCCAGCACCGACACCCCCCTGCTCACCTCCCTGCGTTCGCCCCGCGTGGTCGCCGCCCGGCGGCTCGCCAAGCGGAGCCAGCGCGGCAAGGAGCGCCGCTTCCTCGCCGAGGGCCCGCAGGCCGTGCGCGAGGCCGTCGCCTTCGGCAGGCTGCCGGGCACCGGTGAGCACGCCGTGGTCGAGGTCTACGCGACGCCGGACGCCGCCGAGCGGCACGCCGGCATCGTCGAGGCCGCCCTGGCCGAGGGGCTGCCGGTGCTGACCGCCACCGACGAGGTCGTCGCCGAGATCTGCGACACGGTGACCCCGCAGGGCATCGTCGCGCTCTGCCGCTTCATCGACACGCCCTTCGCCGACGTGCTCGCCGCACGCCCCCAGCTGGTCGCGGTGCTCGCCCACGTGCGCGACCCCGGCAACGCCGGCACCGTGCTGCGCACCGCCGACGCGGCCGGCGCCGACGCCGTGGTGCTCACCGACGCCTCCGTCGACCTCTACAACCCGAAGGCCGTGCGGGCCTCGGTCGGCAGCCTCTTCCACCTCCCGGTCGCCGTCGGCGTGCCGGTCGAGGAGGCGATCGGCCGGCTGCGCGAGGCCGGGGTGCGGGTGCTCGCCGCCGACGGCGCCGGGGAGCGCGACCTCGACCGGGAGCTCGACGAGGGCACCCTGGGCGCGCCGGGCGCATGGGTGTTCGGCAACGAGGCGTGGGGGCTCCCGGAGGAGACCCGCGCACTGACCGACGAGGTCGTGCGCGTGCCGATCCACGGCCACGCCGAGAGCCTCAACCTGGCCACCGCCGCCGCCGTCTGCCTCTACGCCTCGGCCCGCGCCCAGCGTTCGCCCGGCGGCTGCCGCGCCGAGCGCTGACCCGCGCGCCGGCCCGCGCCGGCAACTCGACGCGGGCCCTACTACCGGGGGCTGCGAGGCGCTAGGGTCTGCCTCGGTGGGGGGAAAGACACGGTGGGTAATCGGGGAGGACACCCATGGTCGGCAGCGGGGCAGAACTGGACCCGGACGACCTGCCGGACGGCCTGGTGGTCGCCGACGCCCTGGGCCGGGTGACCTGCTTCAACCGCGCCGCCGCCCGGCTGACCGGCGTGCTCCCGCAGGCCGCGCTCGGCAGCGAGCTGGAGGACGTCCTGCCGCTGGAGGACCTCGACGGCCGCCGCTGGTGGCAGCTGACCGACCCGTACGGCGGCCTGGCGGTGCGCACCGGCCAGCCGGAGCGCAACCTGCTGCTGCCCGGCGGCCGTGAGGTGCTGGTCTCCGCCCGCTACGTCCGCGCGCACCCGGGCGGCCCGCTGGAGCGGCTGGTGATCGCCCTGCGCGGCACGGAGGCGCGCCGGCGCACCGAGCGCAGCCACGCCGAGCTGATCGCCACCGTGGCGCACGAGCTGCGCTCGCCGCTCACCAGCGTCAAGGGGTTCACCGCGACCCTGCTCGCCAAGTGGGAGCGGTTCACCGACGGGCAGAAGCGGCTGATGCTGGAGACCGTGGACGCCGACGCCGACCGGGTCACCCGGCTGATCGCCGAGCTGCTGGACATCTCCCGGATCGACGCCGGCCGGCTGGAGCTGCGCAAGCAGGTCGTCGACCTGGCCGCCGCCGTACGCCGGCACGTCGAGCGCAAGGTCGCCACCGGCATCCCCGAGGACCGCTTCGACGTCCGGGTCAGCGAGCCGCTGACCGTGCTGTGGGCCGACCCGGACAAGGTCGACCAGGTGCTCGCCAACCTGCTGGAAAACGCGGTGCGGCACGGCGAGGGAACTGTCACCATCGAGGTGGCACCGGCCAAGGAGGTCGTCGAGGCCCCCGTCTGGGAGCGCCCCGGCGCCCCGCCCCGCATCGTGGAAGGCACAGCGGTCACCGTGAGCGACGAAGGCAGCGGCATCCCCGAGGAAGCGGTGCCGCGCGTCTTCACCCGCTTCTGGCGCGGCTCCAAGCGCGGCGGCACCGGGCTCGGCCTCTACATCGTCAAGGGCATCGTGGAGGCCCACGGCGGTTCGATCCGCGTCGACCGCGCGCCCGGCGGCGGCGCCCGGTTCCGATTCATCCTGCCCGCCGGGATCCCCGACTTCATGCTCTGAACGAGCGTGGACGGCAGGCACCGCCTGTCGCGGTCGGCCCACCGGGCGGGCTTGACGGCGGTCGCGCTACGCGCTGCGACTACACTCGACCTTTGGCGTTGTGGAACGCCCCGCGCGGCCGCGCCGCGGACACCCCGCCTCCCCGGTTCG
Source organism: Kitasatospora sp. NPDC058032 (assembly GCF_042885845.1). Lineage (NCBI taxonomy): Bacteria > Bacillati > Actinomycetota > Actinomycetes > Kitasatosporales > Streptomycetaceae > Kitasatospora > Kitasatospora sp. NPDC058032. The sequence continues at coordinate 8,723 of NZ_JBHVRK010000008.1, forward strand.
GAGAACGGCTGCCCGTGCCCCGGCCACGCCGGGCGTGACGCGAAGGCATGAGCCCCCTTACCTGAGCACGGACGAGCAGGAGCACGGGAAAGATAGAGATGTCGGCACCCAACAAGTCGTACGACCCGGTCGAGGTCGAGGCCCTCAAGCCCGAGGTGGTGGAGGCGGCCCGGGACGAGGCCGTCGCCGCGTTCGCCGCCGCCACCAGCCTCGACGAGCTGAAGCAGGCCAAGGTCGCCCACACCGGCGACCGCTCCGCCCTGTCCCTCGCCAACCGCGAGATCGGCGCCCTGCCCCCGCACGCCAAGGCCGCGGCCGGCAAGCTGATCGGCCAGGCCCGGGGCGCCGTCAACCAGGCGCTCGCCAAGCGGCAGGCCGAACTGGAGGCCGAGCGCGACGCCCGTGTGCTGGTCGAGGAGGCGGTGGACGTCACGCTGCCCTACGACCGCACCCCGCGCGGCGCCCGCCACCCGCTGACCACGCTGGCCGAGCGCATCGAGGACACCTTCGTCGCGATGGGCTACCAGGTCGCCGAGGGCCCCGAGGTCGAGGCCGAGTGGCTCAACTTCGACGCCCTCAACCTGGGCCCGGACCACCCGGCCCGCTCCATGCAGGACACCTTCTTCGTCCAGGCCCCGGACGGCTCCGCCGACTCCGGCGTGGTGCTGCGCACCCAGACCTCCCCGGTCCAGGCCCGCACCCTGCTCGACCGCGAGCCCCCCGTCTACGTGGTCTGCCCCGGCCGGGTCTACCGCACCGACGAGCTGGACGCCACCCACACCCCGGTCTTCCGCCAGGTCGAGGGCCTGGCCGTGGACGAGGGCATCACCTTCGCCGACCTCAAGGGCACCATCGAGCAGCTGGTCTCGACCCTGATCGGCGACGGCCTGGAGCTGCGCTGGCGGCCCTCCTACTTCCCGTTCACCGAGCCGAGCGCCGAGATCGACCTGCAGTGCTTCGTGTGCCGCGGCGAGTCGGTCGGCAACCCGGACCGCCCCTGCCGCACCTGCGGCTCCGAGGGCTGGATCGAGCTCGGCGGCTGCGGCGTGGTCAACCCGCGGGTGCTCGTCGCCTGCGGCGTGGACCCCAACCGCTACAGCGGGTTCGCCTTCGGCCTGGGCCTGGAGCGGATCCTGATGAACCGTCACAACGTCGCCGACATGCGCGACATGGTCGAGGGTGACGTGCGCTTCACCCTCCCGTTCGGGATGGAGATCTGATGCGCGTCCCGCTTTCCTGGCTGCGCGAGTACGTCGACCTGCCGGCCGGCGAGACCGGCCGCGACGTGGCCGAGCGGCTGGTCCGCGCCGGCCTGGAGGTCGAGACCGTCGAGCAGCTCGGCGGCGACCTCAAGGGTCCGCTGGTGGTCGGCGAGGTGCTCTCCATCGAGGAGCTGACCGGCTTCAAGAAGCCGATCCGGCACTGCTTCGTCAACGTCGGCGCCGCCAACGGCACCGGCGAGCCGCAGGAGATCGTCTGCGGCGCCAGCAACTTCGCCGTCGGCGACAAGGTCGTCGTGGTGCTCCCCGGCGCCGTGCTGCCCGGCCCGTTCCCGATCGCGGCCCGCAAGACCTACGGCCAGACCTCGGCCGGCATGATCTGCTCGGCCCGCGAGCTCGGCATGGGCGACGACCACAACGGCATCATCGTGCTCCCGCCCGAGTTCGAGCCCGGCACCGACGCCATCGAGCTGCTCCAGCTCGTCGACGAGGTGCTCGACATCGCCGTCACCCCGGACCGCGGCTACTGCCTGTCCATGCGCGGCGTGGCCCGCGAGGCCGCCGCCGCGTACGGGCTGCCGCTGGCCGACCCGGCGCTGCTCGACGTGCCGCCGGCCAACTCCTTCGGCTACCTGGTGAAGGTCAACGACCCGGCCGGCTGCGACCGCTTCGTGGCCCGCACCGTGGTCGGCCTCGACCCGGCCGCCAAGTCCCCGATCTGGCTCCAGCGCCGGCTCCAGAAGGCGGGCATCCGCCCGATCTCGCTGGCCGTCGACATCACCAACTACGTGATGCTGGAGGTCGGCCAGCCGCTGCACGCCTACGACAAGCAGCGCGTCGACGGCCCGATCGTGGTCCGCCGCGCCGAGGCCGGCGAGAGCCTCACCACGCTGGACGGCGTGAAGCGCACGCTGTCCGCCGAGGACCTGCTGATCTGCGACAACAGCGGCCCGATCGGCCTGGCCGGCGTCATGGGCGGCGCCTCCACCGAGATCCTCGACCCGGCCGCGGGCCCGGGCACCACCGAGGTGATCATCGAGGCGGCGCACTTCGACCCGGTCGCCATCGCCCGCGGCGCCAAGCGGCACAAGCTGCCCTCCGAGGCGTCCAAGCGCTTCGAGCGCGGCGTCGACCCCGAGGCCGCCCGCGCCGCCGCGCAGCGCGCCGTCGACCTGCTGGTGCTGATCGCCGGCGGCACCGCCGAGGCGGGCGTCACCGACATCGCCGCCCCGCACCCGGTGCGCACCATCACCATCGCCGCCGACCTGCCCGACCGGGTCGCCGGCACCGCGTACGGCCGCGAGACCGTCACCCGGCGCCTGCAGGAGATCGGCTGCTCGGTCGCCGGCGCCGACATCCTGGAGGTCACCCCGCCGACCTGGCGCCCCGACCTCACCGACCCGTACGACCTCGCCGAGGAGGTCATCCGGTTGGAGGGCTACGACAACGTCCCCGCCCGGATGCCCACCGTCCCGCCGGGCAAGGGCCTGACCGAGGCCCAGCGGATGCACCGCCGGGTCGGCGTCGCACTGGCCGGCGCCGGCTACGTCGAGGTCAACAACTACCCGTTCGTCGGCGAGGCCGCCTTCGAGGCGCTCGGCCTGGAGGCGGAGGACCGCCGCCGGCGGACCGTCACCCTGGTCAACCCGCTGAACGACGAGGAGCCGGGGCTGCGCACCACGCTGCTGCCGGGCCTGCTCGGGGCGCTGCGCCGCAACGTCGGCCGCGGCAACACCGATCTGGCGATCTTCGAGACGGGCACCGTGTTCCTGCCGAAGGACGAGCGGTCGGTCGCCCCGCGTCCGGCCGTCGACCGCCGGCCCAGCGACGAGGAGCTGGCGGCGCTGGACGCCGCGCTGCCGCACCAGCCGCGCCGGGTCGCCGTCGCGCTGGCCGGCGAGCGGCTGCCCTCCGGCTGGTGGGGCAAGGGCGCGCCGGCGAGCTGGGCCGACGCCATCGAGGCCGCCCGCACGGTGGCCCGCGCCGCCGGCGTCGAGCTGACCGTGCGCCAGGGCCGGCTCATGCCGTGGCACCCGGGCCGCTGCGCCGAGCTGGTGGTGGCCGGCACCGACCGGGTGGTCGGCCACGCCGGTGAGCTGCACCCGCGCGTCGTCAAGGCGCTGGGCCTGCCGGATCGCACCGCCGCGATGGAGCTGGACCTGGACCTGCTGGCGGCCGACGGCGCCGTGCGGGTCGACGGCCCGGCGGTCTCCGGTTTCCCGGTGGCCACCCAGGACGTCGCGCTGATCGTCGACGACGCGGTGCAGGCCGCCGACGTGGAGGCCGCGCTGCGTGCCGGGGCCGGTGAACTGCTGGAGGCGATCCGGCTGTTCGACGTCTTCACCGGTGAGCAGGTCGGCGCGGGCAAGAAGTCGCTGGCGTACGCGCTGCGGTTCCGCGCCGGGGACCGGACGCTGACCGCCGACGAGGCGAGCGCCGCCCGCGAGGCGGCCGTCGCCGAGGCCGTCGCCCGCACCGGCGCGGTGCTGCGCGGCGCCTGACGCCCCGTCGGACGGGCCCCGGCCGGATCACCGGCCGGGGCCCGTCCGCGTGCCGTGCCGTGCGATTGCGGACCGTCCCCTTGCGCCGCGCCCGGCGTGAACGCTTCAATCAAGTTAGGAAACTTTCCTAACTCCTCGTCGGGTCCGGCCGCCCCCAGGCCCGGACCAGGGAAACGGAGCGTCAGATGCGTACCCAGCACCGCACCGTCCGCACCGCCCGCCTCGCCCTCGCCGCCCTGCTGGCCGCCGCCCCGGCCACCGTCGCGGCCGCCGGCACCGTCCACGCCGCCCCCGTCGCGGGCACCGTCCGGCTCGCCGCCGTCGGCCTGGACGACCCGCACAAGAAGGACATCGCCATGCAGCTGGTGTCCAGCGCCGAGAACTCCTCCCTCGACTGGAAGGCCCAGTACAAGTACATCGAGGACATCAACGACGGCCGCGGCTACACCGCCGGCATCATCGGCTTCTGTTCCGGCACCGGCGACATGCTCGAACTCGTCGAGCACTACACCGACCTCGCGCCGGGCAACCTCCTCGCCAAGTACCTCCCGGCGCTGCGCAAGGTCAACGGCACCGACTCGCACGCCGGCCTCGGCTCCGCCTTCGAGAAGGACTGGGCCACCGCCGCCAAGGACACCGTCTTCCAGCGGGCCCAGAACGACGAGCGCGACCGCGTCTACTTCAACCCCTCGGTCAAGCAGGCCAAGGCCGACGGCCTGCGCGCGCTCGGCCAGTTCGTCTACTACGACGCCATCGTGATGCACGGCCCCGGCTCCGGAAGCGACAGCTTCGGCGGCATCCGCAGCGCCGCCATGAAGAAGGCGAAGACCCCCGCCCAGGGCGGCGACGAGGCCACCTACCTCAAGGCCTTCCTGGACGCCCGCAAGGTCGTCATGAAGAAGGAGGCGGCGCACGCCGACACCAGCCGGGTCGACACCGAGCAGCTGGTCTTCCTCAACGCCGGGAACTTCGACCTCAACCCGCCGCTGAAGTGGAAGGTCTACGGCGACAGCTACGCCATCAACAGCTGACCCGCCGCCGGGCGGTGGCGGGTGCGCCCGGCGCCCGGCCGGGCCTCCCGCCACCGGCCCGTTTATTCGGATGACGCCCGAACGGACGCGCTGGTAGCGTCCCCGACGTGGCCAAGCTGAACCAGATCATCGCCGTCGAAAAGGGCGTCAAGTCGAAGTCCTTCCAGGAGCTGACGCAGTCCCACCAGGACCTGCAGAAGCCCCCGCTGCTGGCCGGCATCTCCCGGACGTACCAGCCCAAGGACGAGGAGGGCGAGCAGCTGCCCCCCGAGTCCACCCGCGTCCAGGTCAAGGCCGAGGACGTGCTGCGGGCCACGGCCACCACCCTGACCCGGCTGTTCGACGTCACCGCGACCAAGGACTGGGCCAATACCGAGGCCCGCGCCGACGTCGTCGTCGACGGTCGCACGCTGGTCGCCGCCGCGCCGGTCACCTACCTGCTCTTCCTGGAGAAGCAGCTCACCGACCTGCGGACCTTCGTCCGCAAGCTGCCCGTCCTGGACGCCGCCGAGGCCTGGAGCCACGACCCGTCCACGGACTCCTGGAAGACCGAGGCGGTGCGCACCATCCGCACCAGGAAGGTGCCGCGCAACCACGTCAAGGCCGAGGCCACCGAGAAGCACCCGGCGCAGGTCGAGGTGTACTACGAGGACGTCGCGATCGGCTACTGGACGACCGTGAAGTTCTCCGGAGCCCTGCCCGCCCGGCGGGTCAACGAGCTCCTGGAGCGGGTCGAGAAGCTCCAGCAGGCCGTCCAGTTCGCCCGCGAGGAGGCCAACGGCGCCGAGGTCGACGACCGGCGGGTCGGCGACGCGGTGTTCGGCTACCTGTTCGGGTAGCCCCACGAGCCCCCCGGGTGAGACCGGGGGTGGCGTGAAAAGCGCAAGCTGACACTGAAGTTGAAGCTGATACCGGGGAGACGGTGGGGGTTCGATTCCCTCCTCCGGCACCACGTGCCGGAGTGGCCCAAATGGCAGAGGCGCCCCGTAAGACTCAGACTCTCGCTCAAGTCTCAGCATTCGCCGCCGAGCGCCGGATCGACCGGGTGTGTGCTACAGCGTGGGATGCGGGTTCGACTCCCGTCTGCGCCTCTCCGCGGCGCGGTAGCTTCAATGGCAGAGCAACGCTGTGAAACTGACCCACACCCTTAAACGTGCCGGTGCGCAGCAATTGGGTGGCACACCAGGGGCCCGGGAGCTGGATACCGCTCCCGGGCCCCGTCACGTCCGCGCCGACCGTCGGGCGTCGGCCGTCAGGCGGTGGCGGTCGCCGTGTAGTCGTAGAAGCCGCGGCCGGACTTGCGGCCCAGCAGGCCCGCGTCCACCATCCGCGACAGCAGCGGGGGAGCGGCGTACAGCGGTTCCTTGTACTCGTCGTACATCGACTCGGCGATCGAGACGATGGTGTCCAGGCCGATCAGGTCGCACAGCCGCAGCGGGCCCATCGGGTGGGCGCAGCCGGCCTCCATGCCCTTGTCGATGTCGGAGGCGGTCGCCACCCCCGACTCGAACATCCGCACCGCCGACAGCAGGTACGGCACCAGCAGCGCGTTCACCACGAAGCCGGCCCGGTCCCGGGCCCGGATCGGGGCCTTCTGCAGCACCTCGGTGGCGAACGCCTCCGCCCGGTCGGTGGTGGTCGCCGAGGTGGTCAGGGTCGGGATCACCTCGACCAGCTTCTGCACCGGCGCCGGGTTGAAGAAGTGCAGGCCGATCACCTGCTCCGGGCGGGAGGTGGCGGCGGCCAGCTTCACGATCGGGATCGAGGAGGTGTTCGAGGCGAGGATCGCGTCCCGGCGCTCGACCACCCGGTCCAGGGTCTCGAAGATCTTCACCTTGATGTCCGCGCGCTCGGCGACCGCCTCGACCACCAGGTCGCGGTCGGCGAAGTCCGCCAGGTCGACGGTGAACGCCAGCCGGGACAGTGCCTCGTCCCGCTGCTCCTCGGTCAGCTTGCCGCGCTTCACGGCGGTGTCCAGCGAGTTGGTCAGCCGGGCGCGCCCGAACTCCAGCGCCTCCCCACTGGCCTCGGCGACCAGGACGTCCAGCCCCGCCCGGGCGAACACCTCCGCGATGCCCGACCCCATGAGTCCGCAGCCGATCACTCCGACGCGCGCGATGTCACTCACTCCGTTGCCCTTCGGTGGTGCTGGGGGTCGCCCAGCGACAGATGGCCCAGCAGCTGCTGTTCGGCGGTGCGGGACACCGGTATGTGCGGACCGGTGCACCGTCCCGACGACGTTACTACTCCCTACCGGCGAGTAGGTCATCCCCTCCCCGGTCGGCCCGGCGGCCGGCGCCTTCCCCCGAACGGGTGGGTCCGCCCGCGTCGCGGGGGCGCCCCGGCGACGCCCCGGCCGCCCGGGCGACAGAATGCGGGGCCTGACCGCGGGGTGGTCACCAACGGACGGAGGGAGCACGGGCATGCCGACGGGATCGCTCACGGGACAGGTCGGCCTGGTCACCGGCGCCGGCCGCGGCATCGGCCGGGAGATCGCCGTCGGCCTCGCCGCCGAGGGCATGGCCGTCGGCCTCGTCGGCCGCACCCACGAGACCCTCACCGACACCCTCAAGGAGTGCGTGCGGCACGGCGCGCGCGGCGTCGCCGTCACCGCCGACGTCACCCGCCCCGGCTCGGTGCGCGAGGCCGTCCGGCTGATCGAACGCGACCTCGGCCCCGTCGACCTGCTGGTCAACAACGCCGGCCAGGTCGACCGCGCCGAGGTCCCGCTCTGGGAGACCGACGTCAACCAGTGGTGGCAGGTCGTCGAGGTCAATCTGCGCGGCCCCTACAACCTGCTGCGCTGCGTCCTGCCCGGCATGGTCCGGCGCGGGCGGGGGCGCGTCGTCAACCTCAACTCCGGCTTCGCGCTGCGCCCCGACGGCCACTACACCGCGTACGCCACCTCCAAGGGCGCGCTGCTCCAGCTCTCCGACAACCTCGCCGACTCGCTCGCCGAGCACCATGTGGTGATCCTCGACATCAGCCCCGGCGCGGTCGCCACCGACATGACCGCCGGGATGCCGATGTTCCGCGACACCAAGGACTGGGGCTCCATCCCGTACATGGTCGCCGTCACCGTGGACGCCGCCCGCGGGCGCTTCGACGCGCTGCACGGGCGCTTCCTGCACGCCGGGCGGGACGACCTCGGGGAGCTCGTCCGCCGGGCGGAGGAGATCCGCGCGGCGGACGCCCGTACGCTGCGGCTGCGCCCCTACGGGCCCGGCGATCCGATGGGCTGACGCGCCGAACGGCCGGACCGTCGGCGCCACCGGTCGGGCACGCGGGCGGACGGGCGGACGGGCACGCGGGCGGGCGAGCGGACGGCCGGCCCGGTCACAGGGCGGTGAGCACCGACAGCTCCTCGGCGGTGAGCGAGCCCGGCGCCCGGCCGGTGCGGGCGAACTCCCCGGCCAGCCGCTGCAGTGCCTCGTTGAGCGGCGCCGGCACCCCGTGCAGCCGGCCCAGCAGCACGATCTCGCCGTTCAGGTGGTCGGCCTCGATCGAGCCGGTGCCGCGCGCCAGGCTCTGCCAGGACGACGAACCGCTGCGCTCCTCGCCGGCCACCGGCTCCAGCCGCAGCGTCGCACGCGCCAAGCGGACCTGCTCGGCCGGGTCCCGGTGGGCGATGCCGGCGGCCGCCAGCACGGCGACGCCCTCCGCGACCGCCCGCTCCCGCAGCGCCCGCAGTTCCTCACCGTCGGTCCCACCGGCCACCGCGTCCAGCGCGTTGCCGAGGTTGCCGAGCAGCTTGGTGTACTTCCAGCGCATCACGTCCTGATCCACCGGGGCGCTGAAGCCCGAGGCGGCGAGGTCGGCGGCGATCGCGGCGGCCCGGGCGCCGCCGGTGCCGGACGGGTGGCCACCCAGCCACAGCACCCCGCTCACCGGGGTGCCGCCCGCGCTCACCCGGCCGGGCGCCAGATGGGTGGACGGCATCCACACGCACATCGCCAGCACCTCGCGGAACAGCCGCAGGGCGAGCCGCTCGTTCTCCACCCCGTTCTGCGCGCACACCAGCGGCAGCCGCTCGGCGGCCGTCCCGCCCCCGGCCACCGGGCACGGCGCCCAGGCGGCCAGCGCGGCGGCGGTGTCCTGCGTCTTCACGGCCAGCACCAGCACGTCGTCCGCCCGCAGCGCCACCTCCCGCGGCCCGCCGACGGCCGGGATCCGCAGCGTCCGCACCCCCTGCGGGGTGCCGAACCGCAGGCCGTCCGTGCGCAGCGCCGCCAGGTGCGCGCCGCGCGCCACCAGCACCACGTCGTGCCCGCCCTCGTGCAGCCGGGCACCGATCGTGCCGCCCACCGCACCCGCCCCGATGATGATGTACCGCATCCCCGAAGCATCGCACGTGCCCCGGGCGCCCCGCGGGCCCCGGGGAGCGGTCAGGCGCAGAGGCGGCTCGCGGTCACCGGGGTGAGGCCGGCCTTGCCGAGGCCGTCGAGGATGCCGGGCAGCGCGTCGACCGTGCAGCGGTGGCCCAGGTGCAGGGCGACCACCGAGCCGCCGCGCACCGAGCCGAGCACCCGGCGCTGCAGTTCGGCGGCGCTCGGGTCGGCGTAGTCGCGCGGGTCCACGTCGAAGGAGAGCACGTGCTCGTAGCCGACCGCCCTGGCCTGCTCCCGCACCATCGGCGTGGCGTACTGGGCGGCCGAGGGGCGGAACCAGCGGCCGATCGAGCCGGTCAGCCGCTGCAGCCGCTCCGCGCACTGGGCGATCTCCGCGCGGGCCTTGTCGGGTGTCATGGTCGAGATGTTCTGGTGGTTCTGGGTGTGGTTGCCCAGCTCGTGGCCGCCGTCCAGGATCCGGCGGGCCATCTGGGGCTGCTGGTCGAGCCAGCTGCCGACGACCATCACGGTGAGCCCGACGCCGCGCTGTTCGGCGATCTCCAGCAGCGCGGTGGCGAGCGCCGGGTCGCCGCTGCCGTGGAAGGTCAGCGCGACGTTGCGGCCGGTGCGCGGCCCGTACGCGACCTCGACCGGGGTGCCGGGCGCCAGCGGCGGCAGCACCGGCGGGGTGGGCGGCGCGGTGGCGTCCGCGGTGGGCGGGGCGCTCGCGGCGGCCGTGGCCTCGCCGGGTGCCGGCGAGGCCGGTCCCTCGCCGGCGGCCCAGGCCGGGTCGACGGTGCCCGACGGGTCCACCGGCCCCGGACGCGTGGCGAACGTCCCCGGGTCGGCCCGGCGTCGGCCGGTGTCGCCGCAGGCGGTGAGCAGGCCGCCGACGGCGGTGAGGGCGGCCAGTTTGACGGTGGTGCGCAGGACGGTGCGCCGGTCGGCAGTCATCGGCAGCCAGCATAGAGACGACGTCACCGGGTGGCGACCGCCGGCGCCGTCGGCCCGGAGTCGCTCGCGGACCGTCGTTGACGTGCACACACATCGCTGTTCGGATACTGCGGAAACCTGAACTTCCGCTGTTTGGGCGGCGTTTCGTCGGTTACGATCACGGCGCACCGCGCGGTGGGGGCCGCCACCGGCCGCCGGCCGGTCGCGGGGCGGGGGACAGGACAGGAACCGTCCGGCAGGGGACACTGCGGACGTCGTGGACACACCAGGGGGCGGCAGATGAGTGAGGACAGGACGGCGGCGCTGGGCGTCACCGGCACCGACTGGGACTGGGCGCGCGCCGAGGACTGGCAGCCGCCGACCGAACTGGACACCGGGGTCCCGCACACGGCCCGGATGTACGACTACTACCTCGGCGGCAAGGACAACTTCGAGGCCGACCGCACGGCCGCCGAGGCCGCCATCGCCGCCTATCCGGCGCTGCGGCTGCTGGCCCGCACCAACCGCGAATTCCTCGGCCGCGCCGTCGAGTTCGCGGCCGGCCGGGGCATCCGGCAGTTCCTCGACATCGGCACCGGCATCCCCGCCGTCGGCTCCACCAGCGAGGTCGCCCGCCGGGTCGCCCCGGACGCCCGGGTCGTCTACGTCGACAACGACCCGATCGTGGCCACCCACGCGCGCGCCCTGCTCGCCGGCCACCCGGCCGGCCACACCTCCGTCATCGAGGCGGACCTGCGCGAGCCCGAGGCGATCCTCGCCCACCCGGCCCTGAGCGCCGCCGTCGACCTCGGCGAACCGGTCGCCCTGATGCTGGTCGCCGTGCTGCACTTCATCCGCGACGAGGACGGCGCGGAGCGGATCGTGCGGACCCTGCGCGACGCGCTCGCGCCGGGGAGCGCGCTGATCCTCTCGCACGGCAGCCCCGACTTCGCCTCCCGGGAGAGCGCCGCCGAGGGCACCCGCGTCTACCGCAGCGCCAGCGCCCCGCTGGTGCTGCGCCCGCGCTCGGCCGTCGAACCCTTCTTCGGCGACTTCGAGTTCGCCGGCCCCGGCCTCGTCCAGCTCCCGCTCTGGCGCCCCGAGGCCGGCCACATCCGCACCGCCGACCTCCCCGACGGCTGGCAGGACGTCTCGGCCTACGCGGGCGTCGCCTTCAAGCGCGGATGACCGCCCGAACCCCGCCCCTGCCCGAGGCCGCGGCCGTCCTACTGGCGGCCGTCGACGCCCCGCCCCGGCTGACGGCCCATCTCGGCCTGGTGCACGAGGTCGCCGGGACGATCCTCGACCGGTGCGCCGGGTACGGGGTGCCGGTGGACCGGGAGGCCGTGCTGTTCGGCGCGGCCACCCACGACATCGGCAAGGCCGTCCACCGCGAGGAGCTCTCCGTCCCCGGCTCGCTGCACGAGCGGGCCGGGTACGAGCTGCTGCTCGCCCACGGCGTGCCGCAGCGCCTCGCCCGCTTCGCCGGCACCCACGGCGGCTGGGGCGAGCCCGGCACCACCGTGGAGGACCTGCTGGTCAGTCTGGCCGACAAGGCGTGGAAGGACGGCCGGGTCCGCGACCTGGAGGACCGGGTGGTCGCCCGGCTGGCGCGGGCGGCCGGATGCGAGTCCTGGGAGGTGTTCCTCGCCCTCGACGACCTGCTGACCGGCATCGGCGCCGACGCCCCGCGGCGGCTCGCCGTCCAGGCCGCCCACCCGGTGGCCTGAGCGCGGCGGCGGCGGCGGGACGGCGGGGCGGCGGGCGGTTCGGGGCTCGGGAACGGTGGGGGCGCGCGGAAAATCGGGAGACGGGTGCGGCGGGGCGGTGTTAGCTTGCCGGGCATGCGAGCGCTGACCGACCCCGAGATCCGTGCGTCCTTCGTCAACTGTTCCAAGGGCGAGGCCCGGCGGCTCAACCTGCCCCGAGGGCTCGCCGAACTCCCCTGGGAGGACCTCGACTTCCTCGGCTGGCGGGACCAGGGCGCGCCCGACCGCGCCTATCTGGTCGCCGAGCACCGCGGCGAGCTGGTCGGCGTCACCCTGCGGGTGCCCTCGTTCCGGCGGAGCATGACCAAGACCAACGTCTGCTCGCTGTGCGTCACCGCCCACGCGGGTTCCGGCGTGGCGCTGCTCACCGCCCGCCGGGCGGGGGCGGCGGGGCGGGAGGGCAACACCGTCGGCACCTACATCTGCGCCGATCTCGCCTGCTCGCTCTACGTGCGCGGGCGCAAGAACTCCGCGGCGGTCACCCGCCCCAACGAGTCGCTCCCGCTGGAGGAGCAGATCGCCCGGACGCTGGCCAACCTGGACGCCTTCCTGACCCAGGTCCGCACCGACACCCTGGCGGCCTGACCCGCGTCGGCGCCGCCACCGCCGGACCGGCCGGCGACGGGGTGCGTCGCCGGCCGGTCCGCGGCGCGATCAGGCCCAGATGGAGAGGCGGGCCGTGTACGGCGGGAAGTCGAGGACGTCGCAGAAGTACGAGACCGCCTGGCCCCGGGCGACGTAGGCCCTGCCCGCGGCGTGGCACGCGTCACCGCTCGGGTACATGCCGACGTAGACGTAGCCGGTCGTCTTGGTGGTGGACGCCTGGGCGGCCGGGGCGGCCATCAGGCCGCCCGCCGCGAGCAGGCCGGCCAGGGCCATGGTGGAAACCGCCTTGCGCATTGCCATGCCGGTGCTTTCCTTCCTCGGACACGAGCGCCGGACTGCCCGCCCGGCGCTTCGCAGCGAGCCTCCTCCGCCGCCGGATCCAGGGCAATGGTCGAGACCAATTCGGCAGGAACCTGCCGTGGCCGGTGCGGCTGCCGGGGCAGTCGCTACCGCCGCCGCAGCTCGTCCATCTCCCGGCGGTCGCGCTTCGTCGGCCGCCCGGCGCCCCGGTCCCGCACGCCGGGCGCGGCGACGAACTCGCGCGCCGGGCGCGGCGGGCTGTTGTCCACCAGGCACTCCGTCGCGACCGCCGCGCCGACCCGCTTGCGGATCAGCTTCGTCACCACGACGACCCGCTCCCACCCCTCCACGCGCACCCGGACCTCGTCACCCGGCTTCAGCGCCTGCGCCGGCTTGGCCCGCTCGCCGTTGACCCGCACGTGCCCGGCCTTGCACGCTGCCGCCGCGGCCGACCGCGTCTTGGCCAGCCGCACCGACCAGATCCAGCTGTCCACCCGGACGCTTCCCTCGTCTTCGACCATCCTCCGAGCTTAGGGCCCTGGCCGCCGGGCGTCAGCGCCGGCCGGGCGCCTCCTGGACGGCCCAGCCGTTGCCGTCCGGATCGCTGAAGAAGACGAACGAGTTCCACACCTCGCCCCGCCCGTCCACCCGGTCCCCGTCGTCGAAGTGCTGCACCGGGCTCACCTCCACGCCCCGCGCCACCAGCTCCGCGTGCGCCCGGTCGATGTCCGGCACCACCAGCTGCAGTCCCTTCAGCGAGCCGGCCGGCGCGTCCGTCAGTCCCGTGCCCACCACGATCGAGCAGCTGGAGCCGGGCGGCGTCAGCTGCACCACCCGCACCCCGTCCCGGATCCGGCTGTCGTGGTCGACGGTGAAGCCGACCCGTTCCTCGTAGAAGAGCTTCGCCCGGTCGACGTCCGTCACCGGGACCACCACCACTTCGAGCTTCCAGTCCATGGCCGCGCCCCTTCCGTCGGGCCCTCCCAGTATCGGCCGCCGCCCCGGTCCGCGCTCGGGCGCCGGTCGGCCGGCCCGTGGCCCGGTCGGCTAGCCTGGGCGGCGATGAACCACCTCGCCACCACCGCCGCCGCGACCCCCTTCCCGACTCCGTGGGGCGGCCTCGACCTCACCCGCCACCCCGAGGACCCGCGCGAGCGGCTGCGCGCCTGGGACGCCGCCGACGAGTGCCTGCTGCGGCACCTGGCCGGCGAGGCCGACTCCGCCGAGGGCCGGCCCACCGCCCTGGCCGGCCGCGCCGTCACCGTCCTCGGCGACCGCTGGGGCGCGCTGACCACCGCGCTCGCCACCGCCCCCGCCGAGCAGGCCCCCGCGCGGATCACCCAGATCAGCGACTCGCACCTCGCCCAGTGTGCCACCGCGGCCAACCTCGCCCGGGCCGGCGCCGGCGAGGGCGCCGCCCGGCTGCTCACCACCCGCGACACCCCGCCCGGGCGGACCGACGTCCTGCTGGTGCGCGTCCCCAAGAGCCTGGCCCTGCTGGAGGACCAGCTGCACCGGCTCGCCCCGGCCCTGCACCCGGACACGGTGGTCCTCGGCACCGGCATGACCACCGAGATCCACACCTCCACCCTGGAGCTCTTCGAGCGGATCCTCGGCCCCACCCGCACCTCGCTCGCGGTCCGCAAGGCCCGGCTGATCCTCTGCACCCCCGACCGGGCGCTCGACCCCGGCCCCAACCCCTGGCCGCACCGCTACGCCCTGCCCGGCGACATCGGCCCCGCCTCGGGCCGCACCGTGGTCAACCACGCCGGCACCTTCTGCGCCGACCGCCTCGACATCGGCACCCGCTTCCTGCTCGCCCACCTGCCCACCGCCGCCCCCGGGGCCCGGGTCGTCGACCTCGGCTGCGGCAACGGCGTGGTCGGCACCGCCGCCGCCCTGGCCGCCCCCGGTGCCCGGCTGGTCTTCGTCGACGAGTCCCACCAGGCGGTCGCCTCCGCCGAGGAGACCTTCCGCGCCAACCTCGGCCCGGACGCCCCCGCCGAGTTCCTCACCGCCGACGCGCTCGCCGACGCGGGCCTGCCGGCCGGCTCGGTGGACCTGGTGCTCAACAACCCGCCGTTCCACTCCCACCAGGCCACCACCGACGCCACCGCCTGGCGGATGTTCACCGGCGCCCGCCGCGCCCTGCGCCCCGGCGGCGAGCTGTGGGTGGTCGGCAACCGCCACCTGGGCTACCACGTCAAGCTGCGCCGGCTGTTCGGCAACTGCCGCACGGTCGCGGGCAATCCGAAGTTCGTGGTGCTCAAGGCCGTCAAGCGCTGAGCGGCGCCGCACCGGTCCGGCCCGCGGGCCGTCCTGCGCATACTCCTTGCATGAATGTTCCGTACTGCGTATATTCATGCCACGACGAAGGAGGAACGCCATGGCATTGCGAGTCGCCGTCGCCGGCGCGAGCGGGTACGCGGGCGGTGAGGTGCTGCGCCTGCTGCTCGGCCACCCCGAGGTGGAGATCGGGGCGCTGACCGGCGGCTCGAACGCGGGCACCCGGCTGGGGCTGCTCCAGCCGCACCTGCTGCCGCTGGCCGACCGGGTCCTGGAGCCGACCACCCCGGAGGTGCTGGCCGACCACGACGTGGTGTTCCTGGCGCTGCCGCACGGCCAGTCCGCCGCCGTCGCCGAGGCGCTCGGCCAGAACGTGCTGGTCGTCGACTGCGGCGCCGACTTCCGGCTGAAGGCCGCCGCCGACTGGGAGCAGTTCTACGGCTCCGCGCACGCCGGCACCTGGCCCTACGGCCTGCCCGAGCTGCCCGGCCACCGCGCCGCGCTCAAGGGCAGCAACCGGATCGCCGTCCCCGGCTGCTACCCGACGGCCGTCTCCCTCGCGCTGTTCCCCGCCTACGCGGCGGGCCTGGCCGAGCCCGAGGCGGTGGTCGTCGCCGCCTCCGGAACCTCCGGCGCCGGCAAGGCCGCCAAGACCCACCTGCTCGGCAGCGAGGTGATGGGCAGCGTCAGCGCCTACGGCGTCGGCGGTGTCCACCGGCACACCCCGGAGATGGCCCAGAACCTCACCCCGCTGGCGGGCGAGCCGGTCACCGTCTCCTTCACGCCCACCCTCGTCCCGATGCCGCGCGGCATCCTCGCCACCTGCTCCGCCAAGGCGAAGCCCGGGGTGGGCACCGAGGAGCTGCGCGCCGCCTACGCCGAGGCGTACGCCGACGAGCCGTTCGTCCATCTGCTTCCCGAGGGGCAGTGGCCGCAGACCAGCAGCGTCTACGGCTCCAACGCCGCGCTGGTGCAGGTCGTCCTGGACCCGGCCGCCGGGCGGATCGTGGCGATCAGCGCGATCGACAACCTGGTCAAGGGCACCGCCGGCGGCGCGGTGCAGAGCATGAACATCGCCCTCGGTCTGCCCGAGGAGCTGGGCCTTCCCGTGAACGGAGTCGCACCGTGACCGACCACCAGAACGTCGGCGTCACCGCCGCCCAGGGCTTCCGGGCCGCCGGCGTGACCGCCGGGATCAAGGCCTCCGGCACTCCCGACCTCGCGCTCGTCGTCAACGACGGGCCCTCGCTCGCCGCTGCCGGCGTCTTCACCTCCAACCGGGTCAAGGCCGCCCCCGTGCTCTGGTCCGAGCAGGTCCTCAAGGGCGGCACGGTCTCCGCCGTCGTCCTCAACTCCGGCGGCGCCAACGCCTGCACCGGGCCGCTGGGCTTCCAGGACACCCACGCCACCGCCGAGAAGGTCGCCGAGGAGCTGGAGCTCAACGCCGGCGAGGTCGCCGTCGCCTCCACCGGCCTGATCGGCGTGCGGCTGCCGATGGACATCCTGCTGCCGGGCGTCGGCCTGGCCGCCGCCGCGCTCAGCGCCACCGGCGGCGAGCAGGCCGCGATCGCCATCAAGACCACCGACACCGTGCACAAGACCGCCCAGGTCACCAGCCCGGCCGGCTGGACGGTCGGCGGCATGGCCAAGGGCGCCGGCATGCTCGCCCCGGGCCTGGCCACCATGCTGGTCGTGCTGACCACCGACGCCGAGGCGGACGCGGGCGTCCTGGACGCGGCGCTGCGCGGCGCCACCCGCACCACCTTCGACCGGATCGACTCCGACGGCTGCATGTCCACCAACGACACCGTGCTGCTGCTCGCCTCCGGCGCCAGCGGCACCGTCCCGGAGCGGGCCGAGTTCGACGAAGCCGTGCGCACCGTCTGCGCCGACCTGGCCCGCCAGCTGATCGGCGACGCCGAGGGCGCCAGCAAGGACATCCGGATCGACGTCACCGGCGCCGCCACCGAGCAGGAGGCCGTCGACGTCGCCCGGGTGATCAGCCGCAACAACCTCCTCAAGTGCGCCATCCACGGCGAGGACCCCAACTGGGGCCGGGTGCTGGCCGCGATCGGCACCACCGACGCCGCCTTCGACCCCGACCGCCTGGACGTCGCCATCAACGGCGTCTGGGTCTGCCGGGACGGCAGCGTGGGGGAGGACCGCGACCTGGTCGACATGACCGGCCGCGAGGTCGTCATCACCGCGAACCTCAACGCCGGCGAGGCCGGGGCCAGCCTGTGGACCAACGACCTCACCGCCGACTACGTGCACGAGAACAGCGCCTACTCCACCTGACCGTCGCCAGCAGAGCCGGGGAAGCAGAACAGTGCAGATCGCACCCAAGGGCGAACAGGCCCGCAACAACACCGCGTTGCCCAAGGCCATGACGCTCATCGAGGCCCTGCCGTGGCTGGAGCGCTTCCACGGCAAGACCGTGGTGATCAAGTTCGGCGGCAACGCCATGGTCGACGAGGAGCTCAAGGCGGCCTTCGCCAAGGACGTCGTCTTCCTGCGCTTCGCCGGCCTGCACCCCGTGGTGGTGCACGGCGGCGGCCCGCAGATCAACGCCCAGCTCGACAAGCTCGGCCTGGAGTCCTCCTTCACCAACGGCCTGCGGGTCACCACCCCCGAGACCATGGACGTGGTCCGGATGGTGCTCGCCGGGCAGGTGCAGCGCGAGCTCGTCGGCCTGCTCAACCAGCACGGCCCGTTCGCGGTCGGCCTGACCGGCGAGGACGCGCACACCATGACCGCCGTCAAGCGGTACGCGGTCGTGGACGGCGAGCAGGTCGACATCGGCCTGGTCGGCGACATCGTCAACATCGAGGCCGGCGCGGTGAAGGGGCTGATCGCCGACGGCCGCATCCCGGTGATCTCCTCGATCGCCCGCAGCACCGACGGCCACGTCTACAACATCAACGCCGACACCGCCGCCGCCGCCCTCGCGGTCGCGCTCGGTGCCGAGATGCTCGTCGTCCTCACCGACGTCGAGGGCCTCTACAAGGACTGGCCGCACTCCGACGACGTGATCAGCCAGCTCGACGCCTCCGAGCTGGAGGAGCTGCTGCCCACCCTGGGCAGCGGCATGCTGCCCAAGATGGAGGGCTGCCTGCGCGCCGTGCGCTCCGGCGTCGGCACCGCCCGCGTGCTGGACGGCCGGGTGCCGCACAGCCTGCTGCTGGAGATCTTCACCGACGAGGGAATCGGCACGATGGTCGTGCCGGACGACGAACCGACCGTGACCGGGGGACTCGCATGACTTCCGACGCCAGCACGACTTCCGACGCCGGCACGACTTCCGACGCCGGCACGACCGCCAACGCCCGGCTCACCGAGCGGTGGCAGCACGCCTTCACCGACAACTACGGCACCCCGCGGATCCCGCTGGTCCGCGGCGAGGGCAGCAAGCTCTGGGACGCCGACGGCAAGGAGTACACCGACCTGCTCGGCGGCATCGCCGTCAACGCCCTCGGCACCGCCCACCCGGCGGTCGTCGAGGCCGTCACCCGGCAGATCGCCACCCTCGGCCACGTCTCCAACCTGTTCATCGCCGAGCCCACCGTCGCCCTCGCCGAGCGGCTGCTGCACCTGGACGGCCGCCCCGGCCGGGTGTTCTTCTGCAACTCGGGCGCCGAGGCCAACGAGGCCGCCTTCAAGATCAGCCGCCGCACCGGCCGCACCCATCTGGTCGCCCTGCAGGGCGGCTTCCACGGCCGCACCATGGGCGCCCTGGCGCTCACCGGCCAGCCCGCCAAGCAGGACCCGTTCCGCCCGCTGCCCGGCGACGTCACGCACGTCCCGTTCGGCGACGTCGAGGCGCTGCGCGCGGCCGTCACCACCGAGACCGCGGCCGTCTTCCTGGAGCCGATCCAGGGCGAGAACGGTGCGATCCCGCTGCCCGACGGCTATCTGGCCGCGGCCCGTGAGATCACCCGCGCCACCGGCACCCTGCTGGTCCTGGACGAGATCCAGACCGGCGTCGGCCGCACCGGACACTGGTTCGCCCACCAGGCGTTCGAGGGCATCGAGCCGGACGTCGTCACGCTGGCCAAGGCGCTCGGCGGCGGCCTGCCGATGGGCGCGGTGCTGGCCTTCGGCGAGGCGGCCGAGCTGCTCACCCCGGGCCAGCACGGCACCACCTTCGGCGGCAACCCGGTGGCCGCGGCGGCCGGTCTCGCGGTGCTGGACACCATCGAGTCGCAGGGCCTGCTGGAGCACGCGCGCAAGATCGGGGACCGGCTGCGGCACGGTGTCGAGGCGCTCGACGACCCGCTGGTCTCGCACGTGCGCGGGGCCGGGCTGCTGCTGGGCATCGTGCTCACCGAGCCGGTGTCGGCGAAGATCCAGGCGGGCCTGCAGGAGGCCGGGTTCCTGGTGAACGCCGCGGTGCCGGACGCGGTGCGGCTGGCGCCGCCGCTGGTGCTGACCGAGCAGGAGGCGGACGCCTTCCTGGCGGCGCTGCCGGCCGTCCTGCGGGCCGTCCGCGAGGACGCCCCGGACGATGCGAACCGAGCGTAGTCCGGGAGAATAATCACATGACCGTACCCAACTCTGAGCAGTCCGCCGCCGGCCCGACGCCGCAGGTCCCGCAGACCCGCACCGCGCGCCACCGGAGGATCGTGGACCTGCTCACCCGCCAGCCCGTGCGCTCGCAGAGCCAGCTCGCCAAGCTGCTCGCCGACGACGGACTCGTGGTCACCCAGGCCACCCTCTCCCGGGACCTGGACGAGCTGGGTGCGGTGAAGATCCGCAACCGGGACGGCGCGCTCATCTACGCCGTCCCGGCCGAGGGCGGCGACCGCACCCCGCGCGCGCCGATGGGGGAGTCCGCCACCGAGGGCCGGATGGCCCGGCTGGCCGGCGAGCTCATGGTCTCCGCCACCGCCTCGGGCAACCTGGTCGTGCTGCGCACGCCGCCCGGCGCGGCGCAGTTCCTGGCCTCGGCGATCGACCAGGCGGAGGTGTTCGAGATCATCGGCACCATCGCCGGCGACGACACCGTCCTGCTGATCAGCCGCGACCCGGCCGGCGGCCAGGCCCTCGCCGACCACCTGATGCAACTCGCCCAGGCGAAGGCGCAGTAGTCCCGCTCCACCCCCTGTTCCACCCCCCGCTCCATCGTCTGTTCCACCCTCTGTTCCACCCCGGTGGGCCCGGCTCCGGCCGGGCCCACCGGCGTATCCGGATCCCGCCCGGTGGACCGGGTTTTGAGTTTCATACGGAGTAGTGCATACTTATGCCTATCGCCGTAAGCCTGTTCGCACAGTTGTGAAGGAGAAAGCCGTGACCGAGCGCGTCGTACTCGCCTACTCGGGCGGTCTGGACACGTCCGTCTGCATCGGCTGGATCGCCGAGGAGACGGGCGCGGAGGTCATCGCCGTCGCCGTCGACGTCGGCCAGGGCGGCGAGGACCTGGACGTCATCCGCCAGCGGGCGCTGGACTGCGGTGCCGTCGAGGCCGAGGTCGCCGACGCCCGCGAGGAGTTCGCCGACGAGTACTGCCTGCCGGCCCTCAAGGCCAACGCCCTCTACCAGGGCGAGTACCCCCTGGTGTCGGCCCTCTCGCGGCCCGTCATCGTCAAGCACCTGGTCGCCGCCGCGCAGAAGCACGGCGCCACCACCGTCGCCCACGGCTGCACCGGCAAGGGCAACGACCAGGTCCGCTTCGAGGTTGGCATCAACTCCCTCGCCCCGGGCCTCAAGTGCATCGCCCCGGTCCGCGACTACGCGATGACCCGGGACAAGGCCATCGCCTTCGCCGAGGCCAAGGGCCTGCCGATCGCCACCACCAAGAAGTCCCCGTACTCGATCGACCAGAACGTCTTCGGGCGGGCCGTCGAGACCGGCTTCCTGGAGGACATCTGGAACGCCCCGATCGAGGACGTCTACGAGTACACCCAGAACCCGGCCGTCCCGCGCGAGGCCGACGAGGTCGTCATCACCTTCGAGGCCGGCGTCCCGGTCGCGATCGACGGCCGCAAGGTGACCGTCCTGCAGGCCATCGAGGAGCTCAACAAGCGGGCCGGCGCACAGGGCGTCGGCCGCCTCGACATGGTCGAGGACCGGCTGGTCGGCATCAAGTCCCGGGAGATCTACGAGGCCCCCGGCGCGATCGCCCTGATCACCGCCCACCAGGCGCTGGAGAACGTCACCGTCGAGCGCGAGCTCGCCCGCTACAAGCGGCAGGTCGAGCAGCGCTGGGCCGAGCTGGTCTACGACGGCCTGTGGTTCTCCCCGCTCAAGCGCGCCCTCGACGGCTTCGTCAACGAGGCCAACCAGCACGTCTCCGGCGACATCCGGATGGTCCTGCACGGCGGCCGGGCCGTCGTCAACGGCCGGAAGTCCGAGCAGTCGCTGTACGACTTCAACCTCGCCACCTACGACACCGGCGACACCTTCGACCAGTCGATGTCCAAGGGCTTCATCGAGATCTTCGGCCTCTCCTCGAAGATCGCCGCCCGGCGCGACCAGGGCTGATCCGCCCCCGGCCCGGCTGCGCCCCCCTCCCGGGGGCCGGCCGGGGCCACCCCCTCCACCTTCCGCACGTCAGTAAGGAGCCTGCGATGTCCGCCGACCAGCCCGCACCCGGTGGCGACGTCCGCCTCTGGGGCGCCCGCTTCGCCGACGGCCCGTCCGAGGCCCTGGCCAGGCTCTCCGCCTCGGTACACTTCGACTGGCGCCTCGCCCCCTACGACATCGCCGGCTCCAAGGCCCACGCCCGCGTCCTGCACAAGGCCGGCCTGCTCAGCGACGACGAACTCGCCGCCATGCACGACGGACTCGACCGGCTGCTCGCCGACGTCGAGGCCGGCACCTTCACCGGCACCATCGCCGACGAGGACGTCCACACCGCCCTGGAGCGCGGCCTGCTGGAGCGCCTGGGCCCCGACCTCGGCGGCAAGCTGCGGGCCGGCCGCTCCCGCAACGACCAGATCGCCACCCTCTTCCGGATGTACCTGCGGGACCACGCGAAGACCATCGGCGGCCTGCTGCTCGACCTCCAGCACGCCCTGGTCGGCCTCGCCGAGGCCCACCCGGACACCGCGATGCCGGGCCGCACCCACCTCCAGCACGCCCAGCCCGTGCTCTTCGCCCACCACGTCCTCGCGCACGTGCAGGCCCTCGGCCGCGACGCCGAGCGGCTGCGCCAGTGGGACGCCCGCACCGCCGTCTCCCCCTACGGCTCCGGAGCCCTGGCCGGCTCCTCGCTCGGCCTGGACCCGCAGGCCGTCGCCGCCGACCTCGGCTTCGAGGGCGGCTCGGTCGGCAACTCCATCGACGGCACCGCCTCGCGCGACTTCGTCGCCGAATTCGCCTTCGTCACCGCGATGATCGGGATCAACCTCTCCCGCATCGCGGAGGAGGTGATCATCTGGAACACCAAGGAGTTCGGCTTCATCACGCTGCACGACGCCTTCTCCACCGGCTCGTCGATCATGCCGCAGAAGAAGAACCCCGACATCGCCGAACTCGCCCGCGGCAAGTCCGGCCGGCTCATCGGCAACCTCACCGGCCTGCTCGCCACCCTCAAGGCCCTCCCGCTCGCCTACAACCGCGACCTGCAGGAGGACAAGGAGCCGGTCTTCGACTCCTGCGACACCCTCGAGGTCCTGCTGCCCGCCTTCACCGGCATGATGGCCACCCTCACCGTCCACCGCGAGCGGCTGGAGGAACTCGCCCCGGCCGGCTTCTCCCTCGCCACCGACATCGCCGAATGGCTCGTCAAGCAGGGCGTGCCGTTCCGCGTCGCGCACGAGGTCGCCGGCGCCTGCGTCAAGGAGTGCGAGGCCCACGGCATCGAGCTCGCCGACCTGACGGACGCGCAGTTCGCCGCCATCTCCGCGCACCTCACCCCCGAGGTCCGCACCGTGCTCAGCGTCCACGGCGCCATCGCCTCCCGCAACGGCCGCGGCGGCACCGCCCCCGACGCCGTCGCCGTCCAGCTCGCTGAGGTCAAGGCCGACCTCACCGCCCAGCAGGAGTGGGTGACCGGCTGACCACCGGAGGTCCACCCGGGGGAGGGGCGCGGCGGACGAACCGCCGCGCCCCTCCCGCGCGCACGCCACCGGACGCCCGTAACCGGCGGAGCCCCCGCCGGGTCAAGCACGGCATGTGCACCGAGCTCCCGCCCCACCCGTCCGCCGAGGACGAGGTCCTCGCCGGCCTGCGCCGCCGCCTGGTCCGCGAGGCCGTCGCCGCCCTGCCCGGACGCTGCCCGCAACTGGTCGCCGCCCTCGCCGAGGACCCGCCGCCGACCTACCGCGAGCTCGCCGACCGCCTCGGCATGCCGCGCGGCTCCATCGGCCCCACCCGCGCCCGCTGCCTCGCCTGCCTGCGCGCCCTGCTGCGCACCGAGCGCCACGCCTGACCCGGCCGGCCGTGACCCCGCTCATCCGGGCCCCGCCGCCGTCGCCCCTTCTGCCGTCGCCCCTTCTACCGTCACCCCCGCGCCGTCACCCCCTCGGACGTGACGCCCGCCCCGTCCGCCCCTCCCGTCACCCGCCCGGCCGGGCGTGACCCTCGCCACGTCCGGCGGCCGTGAGGTTGAGCTGAGCTGACACACGGGTAAGGCGCTGGCGAACGTCGCTCTTGACGGTGACGTGCCCGCCCCGATACTGACCGTGGGCGCGTTGCCGCCGACACGGCCCCACCAGGGCCGTGCGGGCCGGTACGTTCGTGCGCCACCCCGGTCTGGGCGGATCCCCGGCCGGGACAACACCTCCGGCAGGGAAACCGGTGCGACACCCTCACGATCGCGCGCCGGAACAAGGATGGGGAGGCCCCCGCACATGGGCATGAGCGTCATCATTTCGACCGCCGACACGGACGACGCGGAGCAGATCCTCAAGCTCCAGTACCTCGGCTACCAGAGCGAGGCCGAACTCTACGGGGACTGGGCCATCGAGCCGCTGACCCAGACCCTGGACAGCATGCGCACCGAACTGACCGAGCAGCACGTCCTGGTCGCCCGCCTCGGCGACGAGGTCGTCGGCACCGTCCGCGGCCATGTCGGCGCCGACGGCATCGGCCGGATAGGGCGCCTGGTCGTCCACCCCCGCATGCAGCGCCACGGCCTCGGCGGCCGGCTGCTGGAAGCCCTCGAACAGCGGCTCGCCGAGCACGGCGCGGTGACCTCCTACCGGCTCTTCACCGGTCAGCGCAGCCTCGGCAACCTGCGCCTCTACGCCCGCCAGGGCTACCGGCAGACCACCGTCGAACAGGTCAGCGGCCGGCTCACCCTGGTGCACCTGGAGAAGCCCGCCACCGCCGTGCTCGCCGCCACCGCCTGAACCCCGCCCGGACCCCCCGACCGTCGCGGTCCTCGTCGGCGCCGCCACCATTCGGACCACGGTGGCGGCGCCGAGCCGCGTCGCCGCAGGTCAAGTCGATCACTGTCCGTATTGCGGACAGCGGTGCCGAATAATTGGGGTTCCCCCGGCCCATCTGTTTTACTGGCTCACATGACTGCGACGACGAAATGGACCCCCACCGGCACACTGCCGGCAGGTGAGCGTGCCATGTGCCGTCGAATGTGTCACCGCTGAGGGCCACCGCCCCCGGCACCCGTTGAGAGTGCCAACCCTCGCGCCCCGAAGCGAGAACCCCGCGCCGCTCCCGTCCGTGTGAGCGCGCCCGCTCCCGCCGCACCCCTTCCCGCACCCGTCACCCCCCACCCGTCCGCCCGCCCGCGGACACGGTGAACCGCCAGGGCCGCGCCTCCGCGCGGTCCGGACGGCCGACGGCCGCGACCGGGGGACGGCGGATCGCACCCCCCAGGCGTGACGCCGTCGCGCGTCGCCGACCGCACCCCCCGGTGCGGCGGCCGCCCGCCGCCCGCCCCCGACTTACGGAAGCAGTTGTGATCACCACCACGGACCTCACCAAGGTCTACCGATCCCGTGGCCGCGAGGTGACCGCCCTCGCCGGCGTCGACCTCCACGTCCGCCCCGGCGAGGTCTACGGAGTCGTCGGCACCAGCGGCGCCGGCAAGTCCACCCTCATCCGCTGCGTCAACATGCTGGAGCGGCCCACCTCCGGCACCGTCACCGTGGACGGCGTCGAACTCACCGCCCTCTCCGGCGGCGAGAACCGGGCCGGCAAGGAGCTGCGCGAGGCACGCCGCCGGATCGGCATGGTCTTCCAGCACTTCAACCTGCTCTCCTCCCGGACCGTCCAGCAGAACGTCGAACTCCCGCTGGAGATCGTCGGCCTGGACCGCACCGAGCGCCGCCGCAAGGCCGCCGAGCTCCTCGACCTCGTCGGCCTCGCCGACAAGGCCCGCAGCTACCCCGGCCAGCTCTCCGGCGGCCAGAAGCAGCGTGTCGGCATCGCCCGCGCCCTCGCCGGCGACCCCAAGGTGCTGCTCTCCGACGAGGCCACCTCGGCGCTCGACCCCGAGACCACCCGCTCCATCCTCAAGCTGCTGCGCGACCTCAACCAGCAGCTCGGCCTCACCGTGCTGCTCATCACCCACGAGATGGACGTCATCAAGTCCGTCTGCGACTCCGCCGCCCTGATGCGCGGCGGCCGGGTCGTCGAGTCCGGCCCCCTCGGCGACCTGCTCGCCCGGCCGGACTCCGAGCTGGCCCGCGAACTCTTCCCGCTCGGCGAGTTCGGCACCGGCCACCCCGGCGCCACCGTGCTGGAGATCACCTTCCAGGGCGACACCTCCGCCCAGCCCTTCGTCTCCCAGCTCGCCCGCACCTACCAGATCGACATCAACATCCTCGGCGCCGCGGTCGAGACCATCGCCGGACGCATGGTCGGCCGGATGCGGGTCGAACTGCCCGGCAGCCACCAGGACAACGTGGTGCCCATCGGCTTCCTGCGCGAGCAGGGCCTGCAGGTCGACGTCCTCGACGCCGCCCGCACCGCGAGCACGAAGGGAGCGGCGGCATGACCTGGGACCAGATGCAGGAACTGATGGGGCCCGCCACCTGGGAGACCCTCCAGATGGTCGGCGCCGCCACCGTCGGCACCGTCCTGTTCGGACTGCCGCTCGGCGTGCTGCTGGTGCTCACCGACAAGGGCGGCCTGCTGCAGAACCGGCCCGTCAACAAGGTGCTCGGCGCCGCCGTCAACATCGCCCGCTCGGTGCCGTTCATCATCCTGATGATCGCCCTGATCTCCTTCACCCGCTGGCTGGTCGGCACCTCCATCGGCTGGCAGGCCGCGACCGTGCCGCTCACCATCGGCGCGATCCCCTTCTTCGCCCGCCTCGTCGAGACCTCCGTGCGCGAGGTCGACCGCGGCCTGGTCGAGGCCGTCCAGGCGATGGGCGGCTCCACCTGGACCATCGTCCGCAAGACGCTGATCCCCGAAGCCCTGCCCGGCCTGGTCGCCTCCGTCACCACCACGATCATCACCCTGGTCAGCTACTCCGCCATGGCCGGCGCGGTCGGCGGCGGCGGCCTCGGCACCCTCGCCATCAACTACGGCTACTTCCGCTTCGAGACCGCCTTCATGTGGATCATCGTCGCCGAACTGGTGATCATCGTCACCGTCGTGCAGCTGATCGGCGACCAGGCCGTCCGCTCCCTCGCCCACCGCGGCCGCACCGGCGGACGGACCCGCCTGCTGCGCC
Organism: Kitasatospora sp. NPDC058032; assembly: GCF_042885845.1. Classification (NCBI taxonomy): domain Bacteria; kingdom Bacillati; phylum Actinomycetota; class Actinomycetes; order Kitasatosporales; family Streptomycetaceae; genus Kitasatospora; species Kitasatospora sp. NPDC058032. The sequence continues at coordinate 35,284 of NZ_JBHVRK010000008.1, forward strand.
CCCGCGTCCCCGCCGCCCGGGCCGCCGCCGACGAGAACGAGCTCGTCGCCCCCTAGACCTCCCGGCGTCCGAACCCGGACCCGGCTCCCCGGTACCACGCAGAAAGGCACTTTTCGTGCGCAACGTTCTGAAGTTCACCAGCGTCCTCGCCACCGCCGGCATCGCCCTCTCCCTCGCGGCCTGCGGCAGCAACGGCGACTCGAAGTCCTCCTCGGACCCGAACGCGCCGCTCACCGTCGCCGCCACCCCCACCCCGCACGGCCAGATCCTCAAGTACGTCAAGGACAACCTGGCGGAGAAGGCCGGCCTCAAGCTCACCATCAAGGAGGTCACCGACTACGTGACCCCCAACACCGCGGTGCAGGACGGCTCGGCCGACGCCAACTACTTCCAGCACGTGCCGTACCTGGAGGACTTCAACAAGAAGCACGGCACCCAGATCGTCTCCGTCGAGACGGTCCACCTGGAGCCGCTCGGCCTCTACTCCAAGAAGGCCAAGGCCATCGGCGACATCAAGGACGGCGCCACCGTCGGCCTGCCCAACGACGCCACCAACGAGGGCCGCGCGCTCAAGCTCCTCGCCGACAACAACCTGATCACCCTCAAGGACGGCGTCGGCACCGCCGCCACCCCCGCCGACGTCACCGGCAACCCGAAGAACCTCAAGTGGAAGGAGCTGGAGGCCGCCCAGCTGCCCCGCTCCATCGACGACCTGGACGCCGCCGTCATCAACGGCAACTTCGCCATCGACGCCGGCCTCAAGCCCACCAGCGACTCGCTCATCCTGGAGAAGGCCGAGGGCAACCCCTACGCCAACATCCTCGCGGTCAAGCAGGGCAAGGAGAACGACCCCCGGGTCAAGAAGCTCGCCGAGCTGCTCCACTCGCCCGAGGTGAAGAAGTACATCGACGACACCTTCAAGGGCGCCGTCATCCCGGCGTTCTGATCCACGCCGACCGCGCCACCGACCCGTCCCGCCGGACACCACCGGGCCCCCGCCGCAAGCAGGCGGGGGCCCGGTCGGGCAGTATGCACCAGTGACGGTCCGACAGACCCACTTCTGACGTACCGTCGTCCGGTCCGTGCACCGCGTGACAACCCGGCACCGGCGAGGCGTACGGTGTGTCCACGACCCGGCGAGGAGAGACGGCATGGCAGCGAGCTTCCCCGAGACCGCCATCAGCACCGAGAGGCTGCTGCTGCGCCCGCTTGCGGAGGACGACGCCCCCGGACTGGCCGCCATGATGGCCGACGAACTCGTCCTGGCCTGGACCGACCAGCCGCACCCCTGTACCGAGGCCCACGCCGTCGAGCTGGCCCGCACCCTCGCCCCCGCCCACCGCGCCGCTGGCCACGGCATCGTCCTCGCCGTCACCGAGCACCTCACCCAGCGCCTGGTCGGCCTCGTCGAACTCCGCAACACCGACTGGCGGCTGCGCTCCACCGAGATCTCCTTCATCACCGCCGCCTGGGCCCGCGGCGAGGGCTACGCCCCCGAGGCCGTCCTCGGCGTCGCCCAGTGGCTCTTCGAGGACCGCGGCTTCCTGCGCCTGGAACTGCGCACCGCCGCCGGCAACACCGCCGCCCAGCAGGTCGCCCAGAAGATCGGCGGCATCAGCGAGGGCGTGCTGCGCAGCGCCTGGATAGTGCGCGGCGAGGTGAGCGAGGTCGGCTCCGGGGCGCCCGCAGGTCAGCGGGCCGGGGGAGAGAGCCGCAGCGACCTCATCCTGTGGAGCCTGCTGCCCGAGGACCTCGAAGCGCCCGAGGCCCCGGCCCCCGCCTGGGCCGGGGGCGACCGCTACGTCCTGCGCGACTGAACCGTCCCCGCCCGGCCTGCGCCCGCCCGGTCCCCACCAGCCCGGTCCCACCCGTGCGGTCCGCCCCGTTCGGTCCGCTCCGTCCGCCGCGCCCGTCGTGCACAGGTGTGCGAGATGTCCACGCCGAGGGGATCGCACCCGGTAGCCTCTGACCGGCGCCGCACACCGGCGTCGCCTGTCGGCGCACGGATGGCGAGGGAGACGGCCGCAGATGGCTGACCGGATCACGGTCGTCGGGTGGGACGGAACACCGCTGACCGAGGCCGCCGCCGCGGCCCTCGCCGCGGCCACCCTGGTGGCCGGCGCCCCCTACCAGCTCAAGGCCCTCCCGGTACCGCCCGGCGCCGAACGCCTCGCCCTCGGCAGCATCCAGCTCGCCGCCCGCCGGATCGCCGAACACCGCGGCGCCGCCGTCGTCATCGCCGAGGGCGACCCCGGCTTCTTCGGCGTCGTCCGCACCCTGCGCCGCCCCGAGTACGGCCTCGAACTCGAAGTCCTCCCCGCCGTCTCCTCCGTCGCCGCCGCCTTCGCCCGCGCCGGCATGCCCTGGGAGGACGCCCAGGTCGTCAGCGCCCACGGCGGGCGGCTGCGCCGCGCCGCCAACGTCTGCCGCGCCCACCCCAAGGTCGCCGTCCTCAGCGCCCCCGGCGCCGGACCCAGCGAACTCGCCCTGATGCTCCGCGGCGTCCACCGCACCTTCGTCGTCTGCGAGGCCCTCGGCACCCCCGACGAGGACGTCACCGTCCTCACCTCCGACCGCGTCGCCGACCGCATCTGGCGCGACCCCAGCGTCGTACTGGTGATCGGCGGCAGCAGCGCCGGCGGCCCCGGCGGCGGACCGCAGAGCGGCGCCGCCGGCGAAGCGGCCGGTTGGATCGCCGGACGCCCCGTCGGCTACCCCGGCCCCGACCGCGGCTGGGCGCTGCCGACCGACACCTACACCGGCACCGGGCGCACGCCCGGCGCCACCGACACGCTCCCGGCGCACGTCCGCGCGCTCGTGCTCGCCCGCCTCGGCGCGCGCCCCGGCGACCTCGTCTGGTCCGTCGGCGCCGGCAGCGGCGCACTCGCCGTCGAGGCCGCCCGCTTCGGCGCCGCCGTCGTCGCCGTCGAAGCCGACGCGGCCGCCTGCGCCCGCCTCGCCGTCAACGCCCGCCGCTACGGCGTCGAGGTCGAGACCGTCCACGGCCACGGCCCCGACGTCCTCGGCGAACTCCCCGAACCCGACGCCGCCGTCGTCGAGACCGGCGGACCGCAAGCCGTGCGCGCCGTCCTCTCCCGCCGCCCCGAACGCATCGTCGCCGTCGCCCGCACCCTCGCCGAGGCCGAGGAGGTCCGCCGCACCATCGCCGAGGCGGGCTACCGCGCCGACGGCGCGCTGCTCCAGTCCGCGCCCCTCCTCGCGCCCTCCGGTACCCCCGGCACGGCCGGCGACGGCGGCCACGGGCTGCGCCTCGGCGTGGGCGACCCCGGCACCTTCCTGCTCTGGGGTGAGCAGAAAGCGTGAAGGCCCGGTGCCGCCCGCCCCGGCCGGACGGTGATCCAGGTCGCATCCGGACACCGATTCGAGAGGCGGCCCCGCCGGGCCGGTAGTGTGGCGTCCGGGACGGCTGCGGCCTCCGCCGGCCCGCGCGATCCGGCCTGTTCGTCGCCGATCCGACGCGGTACGGACCGGTACGGCTCGAAGTGTGGGCAATTCGACGGGCCGCCCGCCGGACCTGGAGAATGCCGTAGGGTCCGGTGCGGTCGTGCCGGTTGCCCCGGCTTGTCGTTGTTTCAGATGACGCGCCATCCCCCGCGGGTGGTGCGCGGGCCGGGGTGCCGCAGCGCGCCGGAAGGACTTCGGCCGCAGCGCCTCGGCGCGGCGGCCGTGTGTGGTTGAGGGGCGGGCCGGTGCAGGCCCGACCCGTGCGGATGGGCGCTGCGGTCGTTGATCGCGTCGCCGAGGGCGCGGCAGCGGCCTGGAAGGAGCTTTGACATGACCGATGGCGGCCACGTCCCGAACGAGGGACTGCCGGAGCACCTGCTCGCCGGGCCCGACCCGCTCGGCGGCCCCGAGGGCGCCGCGGCCGTCGCACCCGGACAGGGCGTCGCGACGGACGGCACCGGCCTGCCCGGCGCCCACCCGCCGCACGGCGTCCCCGCCCAGGGCACCCCGCTCGGCGCGCCCGGCATCCCCGGCGCCCCTGGCGCCCCTGGCGCCCCGGGCATTCCCGGCGGCGGCGTCGGCGTCGGCGACGGCTGGACCGTCGACCCGGGCGCCCAGCGCCCCGCCTTCCACTTCGTCGACCAGCCCGACGGCCTCGACGACGAGGACGACGTCCTGCTGATGCCCGGCCCGCAGGGCTCCTGGGGCGAGCCGGCCGCCGACCAGCAGACCCCGCCCGGCACCCCCGTCGAGCCGTCCTGGCCCCCGCTGGACCCGCCCGTGCTCGGCGCCGCCCACGGCACCGCGCACGCCCAGGCCCCGCAGGTCCCGCCGCACACCCAGCCCGCGCCCGGCGCCCAGACCGTCCCCGTCCAGGGCCACGGCCCCGACGCGATGACGGCCGCTCAGGCGCCGCGCCGCCCGCTGCACGCCGGCCCGCCGATCCCGGACCCCTCCCTGATGACCGGCCAGGTCCCGGTCCGCTCGCTCGCCGACCGCGGCCCGTCGACCGGCGCCACGCCCGCCCACGGCATCCCGGTCGTGCCGGCCGCCGTCCAGCCGGAGCCGCAGGCGGTCCCGGTGGCCGCTGCGCCCGTGGCTCAGCCGGTGCCGGTCGCCCAGCCGGTCGAGACCGCCGCCCAGCCGGCCGCCGCGCCCGTCGAGGCTCCGGTTCCCGTGGCGGAGGCCGTCGCCGCGCCCGCCGTGTCCGCCGAGCCGGTCGAGAGCGTCGCGGCCGTCGCCGCGCCCGCCGCGCCGACCGAGGCCGTGGTGCCCGTCGAGGCCGTCGCGCAGCCGGTCGCCCCCGCCGGGGTGCCGGAGACCGCCGAGCCGGCCGCCGCCCACGCCGTCCCCGTCGCACCGGTCGCAGCGGTCGCCCAGGCGGAGCCCGTGGCCGTGGCCACCGTCGAGGCCCCGGCCGAGGCGGCCGTGGAGCAGCCCGCGCAGCCCGTCGAGGTCGCCGCCGAGCCGGTGCCGGGGGAGGCCTCCGCCGCCCCGGCCGGCCCGCCCCGCCGGATCTCCGCCTTCCTCGCCGCGCCGACCCCGCACGGTCTGCCGCAGGTCGAGGCCGTCGCGCAGCCCGCCCCGGCCGCCGCGCCCGTCGCCGTGACGGAGGCGGAGCAGTCCGCCCCCATAGCGGCCGCCGCCGAGGCTCCGGCCGAGCCCGTCGTCGAGGTCCAGGCCGAGCCGGCCGAGCACGCGGTGCCTGCTGTGCCCGCCCAGGCCGAGCAGCCCGTGGCCGAGCCGGCGGAGCCCGTCGCCGAGTCGGCCGAGTCGGTGGCCCCGGCCGCCGAACAGGCCGTCACCGAGCAGCCCGCCGTCGTGCAGCCCGTCGTCGAGGCCCCGGCCGAGACCGTCGCCGAGCCCGTCGCGGAGGCGGTTGCCGAGACCGCCGCCGGAACCGGCGAGATGCCCTCGGGCCGGCCCGTCGCCGTCCCGGTCGCCGAGGCCCTCGCGCAGGAGCAGCCCGTCGTCGAGCCGACCCCCGCGGAGCAGCCCGCCGAGGCCCCGGTCGCCGCCGAGGCCGCGCCGGCGACCGACGCGCCCGCCGAAGCCGAAGCCGGAGCCGACGCCGAAGCCACCGCGCCGACCGCCACCGCCGAAGCGGCCGAGGCCGCCACGCAGCCCGCCGAGCCCGCTGCCGTAGCCGCCGAGGCAACCGAGGCCGAGACCGGAGCCGGAACCGAGACCGGAGCCGGAACCGAGACCGAGTCCGAGTCCGAGCCCGAGGACGCCGAAGCCGCCGTCGAGCCCGCCGAACCGCGCGGCCCGGCCGCCCCCGGCTACGACGACGCCGGCCGCGAGGCCGTCCACCAGGTCATCCGCGAGCGCCGCGACGTCCGCAACGGCTTCCGTCCCGACCCGATCCCGCACGAGGTGCTGATCCGCGTCCTGGAGGCCGCCCACACCGCCCCCAGCGTCGGCTACTCGCAGCCCTGGGACTTCGTGGTCATCCGCTCCGCCAAGACCCGCCGCAGGATGCACGAACTGGCCGAGCGTCAGCGCGAGGCGTACGCGGACACGCTCCCCAAGGGCCGCGCGAAGCAGTTCAAGGAAATCAAGATCGAGGCGATCCTCGAGACGCCCGTCAACATCGTGGTCACCGCCGACCGCACCCGCGGCGGCCGTCACACCCTGGGCCGCCACACCCAGCCGCAGATGGCCCCGTACTCGTCCGCCCTCGCGGTCGAGAACCTCTGGCTGGCCGCCCGCGCCGAGGGCCTCGGCGTCGGCTGGGTGAGCTTCTTCGACGATGAGGAGCTGGTCCGCGAGCTCGGCCTGCCCGAGCACCTGGAGGTCGTCGCCTACCTGTGCGTCGGTTTCGTCGACGCCTTCCCGGACGAGCCCGAGCTCCAGCAGCAGGGCTGGGCGAAGAAGCGCCCGCTGTCCTGGGTCGTCCACGAGGAGCAGTACGGCAACCGCGCCCTGCCGGGCGAGGAGCCGCACGACGCGCTCTCCGAGACCCTGCGCGGCATCCGCCCGCTGGACGCCAAGGCGCTCGGCGAGGCCTGGGACCGTCAGAAGCGGATGACCAAGCCGGCCGGCTCGCTCGGCATGCTGGAGATCATCTCCGCCCAGCTGAGCGGCCTGTCCCGCAAGTGCCCGCCGCCGATCCCGGAGCCCGCCTGCGTCGCGGTCTTCGCCGCCGACCACGGCGTGCACGCCCAGGGCGTCAGCCCCTGGCCGCAGGAGGTCACCGCCCAGATGGTCGGCAACTTCCTCGCCGGGGGAGCGGTGGTCAACGCCTTCGCCAAGCAGATCGGCACCGAGGTCTGCGTGGTCGACGTCGGCGTGGCGGCCGAGCTGCCGGACGCGATCCAGCAGGGCCGCACCACCGGTCTGCTGCCGCGCAAGGTCAAGCCCGGCACCGACGACATGACGCAGGGTCCGGCGATGACCCGCGAGGAGGCACTCAAGGCCCTGGAGGTCGGCATCGAGACCGCCCGCGACCTCGTCGCGGCCGGTAACAAGGCCCTGATCACCGGTGACATGGGCATCGCCAACACCACCGCCTCCGCGGCCCTGATCTCGGTGTTCACCGGCCAGGACCCGGCCGAGGTCACCGGCCGGGGCACCGGCATCGACGACGAGACGCACGCCCGCAAGGTCGAGGTCGTCCGGGCCGCCCTGGCCCTGCACCAGCCCGACCCGGCCGACCCGATCGGCGTCCTCGCCGCCGTCGGCGGCCTGGAGCACGCGGCCCTCGCCGGCTTCCTGCTCGGTGCGGCCAGCCTGCGTACCCCGGTCATCCTGGACGGCGTGATCGCCGGCTCCGCCGCGCTCGTCGCCAAGGCGATCGCCCCCGAGGTGCTGGCCGCCTGCATCGCCGGCCACCGCTCGGCCGAGCCCGGCCACCAGGCCGCGCTCGCCAAGCTCGGCCTGCGCCCGCTGATCGACCTCGACCTGCGGCTCGGCGAGGGCACCGGCGCCCTGCTGGCCCTCCCGCTGGTGCAGAGTGCGGCCCGTGCGATGCACGATGTCGCCACCTTCGACTCCGCCGGGGTCACCGAGAAGGCCTGACGCTCGTCCGAACCGCTCCGCACACCGGCCCGAGGGCGCGCCGGTGCGCGGAGCGGCGCCGCACCCCCGCACCCTCACCGATCCAGGAGCACCACCGATGACCGCGCCCACCCCTCACCCCAGCACCGAGGGCCGCACCCCGTACCCCGTCGGCCTGCTGCTGGCCGGCCGCCGCGTCGTGGTGGTCGGCGGCGGGCACGTCGCCCAGCGGCGGCTGCCCGCCCTGCTCGCCACCGGCGCGGACGTGCAGCTGATTTCGCCGGCCACCACCCCGGCGGTCCAGGCGATGGCCGACGCCGGCGAGCTGACCTGGCACCGGCGGTCCTACCAGGAGGGCGACCTCGCCGACACCTGGTACGCGCTGGTGGCCACCGACGACCCGGCGGTGAACGCCGCCGTCAGCGCGGAGGCGGAGCGCGAGCGGGTGTTCTGCGCCCGCAGCGACGACGCCTCCGCCGCCACCGCGTGGACGCCGGCCAGCGGGCGGGACGCCGGGGCGACCGTCGCCGTCCTCACCGGCGATCCGCGGCACTCGGCCGCGCTGCGCGACTCGATCGTCGAGGGACTGCGGGACGGCTCGCTCGCTGCCCGCCAGTACCGCGCGCACGGCGCGGGGGTCGCGCTGGTCGGCGGCGGCCCGGGCGACCCGGACCTCATCACGGTGCGCGGCCGGCGGCTGCTCGCGGACGCCGACGTGGTGGTGGCCGACCGGCTGGCGCCGCGCGAGCTGCTGGCGGAGCTGCCGGAGCACGTCGAGGTGATCGACGCGTCGAAGATTCCGTACGGGCGCTTCATGGCGCAGGAGGCGATCAACCGGACGCTGGTCGAGCACGCCAAGGCCGGCAAGTTCGTGGTGCGGCTGAAGGGCGGCGACCCGTACGTGTTCGGGCGCGGCGGTGAGGAGCTGCTGGCCTGCGCCGAGGCCGGGCTGCCGGTCACGGTGGTGCCGGGCATCTCCAGCTCGATCAGCGTGCCGGCGGCGGTCGGGGTGCCGGTCACCCACCGGGGGATGACGCACGAGTTCACGGTGGTCTCGGGGCACGTCGGGCCGGACGACGAGCGGTCGCTGACCGACTGGGGCGCGCTCGCCCGGATGACGGGCACCGTGGTGCTGCTGATGGCCGTCGACAAGATCGGCGCCATCGCGGCCCGGCTGATCGCGGAGGGGCGCGCCGCCGACACCCCGGTCGCCGTCGTCCAAGAGGGCACCACCGCCGCCCAGCGCCGCGTCGACGCCACCCTGGCCACGGTCGCCGCCACCGTCGAGGCGGAGGGCATCAAGCCCCCGGCGGTCATCGTCATCGGCGACGTCGTCAACGTCCTCGCCCCCGCCACGGCCGCCGGCGCCTGACCCCCCGGCTCTTCCGCCGGCCCGCCCGCCCGCGTCCGCCCGCCCGCCTGCGTCCGCCGGTCCGTCAGCACTTTGCAAACAGCTGCTGTTTGCAAAGTGCTGACACGTAATCCCAGCTCAGCACCCTCGATGCTCGCGTTACGTGCACTTTGCAAAGTGTGGACTTTGCAAAGTGCACGGCCGAGTAACCAAGCAGCCAAGCAGCCGAGCGACCACGCCCGGCTACTCCAGCGGCTGCTCCGTCCAGATCACCTTCCCGGTGGCCGTGTACCGCGTCCCCCACCGGTCCGCGAACTGGGCGACCAGGAACAGCCCGCGCCCGCCCTCGTCCGTGGTGGCCGCGTACCGCAGGTGCGGCGAGGTACTGCTGCCGTCCGACACCTCGCAGATCAGCGACCGGTCGAGCAGCAGCCGCACCTTGATCGGCCCCGTGCCGTACCGGATCGCGTTGGTCACCAGCTCGCTCAGGATCAACTCGGTGACGAACGCCGCGTCCGCCAGCCCCCACTGCTCCAGCCGCTCCGCGACCGCCGCCCGCACCCCGGCGACCGCCGCCGGATCCGACGGCACCTCCCACTGCGCCACCCGGTCCGCCGACAGCCCCCGGGTCCGCGCCACCAGCAGCGCGATGTCGTCCTGCGGCCGCTCCGGCAGCATCGCCCCCAGCACGTCCGCACAGGTCTGCTCCGGTGTCCGCGGCGGCCCCTCCAGCGCCGCCCGCAACAGCTCCAACCCCTCGTCGATGTCCCGCTCGCGGTCCTCCACCAGCCCGTCCGTGTAGAGCACCAGCCGGCTGTCCTCCGCCACCTCCAGCTCCACCGTTTCGAACGGCAGCACCGCCAGCCCCAGCGGAGGCCCCGTCGGCAGCTGGGGGAACACCACCGACCCGTCCGGGCGCACCAGCGCCGGCGGCGGATGCCCCGCACTCGCCACCGTGCACCGCCGCGCCACCGGGTCGTAGATCAGGTACAGGCAGGTCGCCCCGGTCACCGCCGCCGACACCCCGGTCGCCGACTCCTCCAGGTCGATCCGGTTCACCAGCTCGTCGAGGTGCCCCAGCAACTCGTCCGGCGGCAGGTCCAGCGTCGAGAAGTTGTGGATCGCCGTCCGCAGCCGCCCCATCGTCGCCGCCGCGTGCAGCCCGTGCCCCACCACGTCCCCCACCACCAGCGCCACCCGGGCCCCCGGCAGCGGGATCAGGTCGAACCAGTCCCCGCCCACCCCCGCCTGCGCCGGCAGGTACCGGTGTGCCACCTCCAGCGCGTTCTGCTCCGGCAGGCTGCGCGGCAGCAGGCTGTGCTGCAGCGTCACCGCCATCGCGTGCTCCCGGGTGTACCGGCGCGCGTTGTCGATGCACACGGCCGCGTGCGCGACCAGTTCCTCCGCCAGCGCCAGGTCCTCCTCCTCGAACGGCTCCGGCCGCTCCGAGCGCCAGAACCGGACGATCCCCAGCAGCACCCCGCGCGCCTTCAGCGGCACCCGCACCAGCGAGTGCACCCCGTCCGCCAGCACCCGCGCCGCCGCCTCGGGATCCTGCTCCCGCCACCCCGCGGACTCCGCCAACCGCGGCTCCAGCCCCGGCAGCCCGCTGTTCAACGCCCCCGCCAGCGGCGTCGACGGCCCCACCTCCAGCACCGTGCCGACCGGGTGGAACGGCACGTCCTCCCGCACCGCCGACAGCGCCGTCCGCCGCATCCGCAGCAGCGTGGGACCGGACGGCGGCTCGTCGCCCTCCAGCACCTGGTCGGCCAGGTCCACCGTGACGATGTCGGCGAACCGGCCGACCGTCACCTGCGCCAGCTCCTCCGCCGTCCGCGTCACGTCCAGCGTGCTGCCCACCGTGACCCCGGCGTCGTACAGCAGCCGCAGCCGCCGCTGCGCCACCTCGGCCCGCCCGGACAGCGCCAGCAGTTCCGTGGAGTCCCGCAGCGTGGCCACCGACCCCGGCGGCCCGCCGTCGCGGTCCGTCGGCCGCACGTTCACCGCCAGCAGCCGCTCACCGGCCAGCACCACCTCGTCACTGACGGCCCGCCCGTCCGCCAGCAGTTCCAGCGGCGCCGGTTCCAGGCCCAGCTCGGTCAGCGGACGGCCCTCCGCGTCCGGCGGCAGGTCCAGCAGCCGGCGTGCCTCGTCGTTGCAGAGCAGCAGCCGCCCGTCGTCGCCGATGATCAGTACGCCCTCGCGCACGGAGTGCAGCACCGCCGCGTGGTGCTCGTACATGCGGGTCATCTCGGCCGGCCCCAGCCCGCGGGTCTGCCGCTTCAGCCGCCGGCTGATCAGCGCCGTCCCGCCGGTCGCCAGTGCGAGCCCGGCGGCGGCCGTACCGAGCACCACCGGCAGCTGCCGCTCGCTGGCACTGCTCACATTGGCGACCGTGATGCCTGCCGACACCGCCCCGATCACCTGCCCGTCCGGGGCGTGCACCGGCACGATGGCCTGCACCAGCGACCCGAACGTGCCGGTGACCTGCTCGGTCACCACCTGTCCGTTCAGCGCGGGCTGGTAGTTGCCGATGATCTTGTGGCCGATCCGGGCCGGATCGGGGTGGGTGAGGCGGATGCCGTCGGTGTTGATCACGACGATGAAGTCCACGCCCGCGTTGATCCGCGCCGACTGCGCGGAGGGCTGCAGCAGCGCGGTCGGGTCGGGGGAGCGCAGCGCCGCGACGATGCCCGGCGAGTTGGCATAGGTCTGCGCGACCGCCACCGAGCGGTTGGTGGCCTCCTGCCGGGCGTCGTTGCGGGACTGCACCAGCAGTGCGACCACCGCCGCCACCACCAGCATCAGTACCACCACGACCTGCAGCGCGAAGACCTGCCCGGCCACCGACCGGACCCGGGCCGGTGCCGGCCGGGCCGTTCGTGATCGCTGGTGCCGACCGTGTGGGCGCCCACCGGGCGAGCCTGCGCCGGTGCCGGTGGACCGGGAGGCGGAGGTGGAACCGGCCGCATCGGGGTCCGACGGCGCCCAAGATCGACCCGGAAAACGGGCCATACGTCATATTTGCACTCCACGCGGCGGCGGGCCAAGGACGACCACGCCGCCCATTGGGCCGGTTGGCCTTCCCCGGCCCGACTTGGCAAGATCACAGGGTGTCCGAACCCCGCACCATCACCGACCCCGCCGACCCGCGCCTCGCCGACTACACCGGCCTGACCGACGTCGAACTCCGCCGCCGCCGCGAACCCGCCGAGGGCCTGTTCATCGCCGAGGGCGAGAAGGTCGTCCGCCGCGCCCTGGCGGCCGGCTACCGGATGCGGTCGATGCTGCTGACCCCCAAGTGGCTGGACGTGATGGCGGACGTCATCGCCGAGGCCGACGCGCCCGTGCACGTCGTCGAACCCGCCCTGGCCGAGGCCGTCACCGGCTACCACGTCCACCGCGGCGCCCTCGCCTCGATGGAGCGGCAGCCGCTGCCGGACGCCGCCGAGCTGCTGGCCGGCGCCCGCCGGGTGGCCGTGCTGGAGGGCCTGGTCGACCACACCAACCTGGGCGCGATCTTCCGCAGCGCCGCCGCCCTCGGCATGGACGCCGTGCTGCTCTCGCCCGACTGCGCGGACCCGCTGTACCGGCGTGCGGTGAAGGTCTCGATGGGCGCCGTCTTCGCCGTCCCGTACGCCCGGCTGGACCCCTGGCCGGCCGCCCTGGACACGGTGCGCGCCGCCGGCTTCAGCCTGCTCGCGCTCACCCCGGCCGAGACCGCCGTCGACCTGGCCGACCTCGCCCCGCACCGCCTCCCCAAGGCAGCCCTGATGCTCGGCGCCGAGGGCGACGGCCTCACCCGCCACGCCCTGGCCGCCGCCGACCACGCCGTGCGCATCCCCATGGCCCACGGCGTCGACTCCCTCAACGTGGGCGCCGCCGCAGCCGTCGCCTTCTACGCCGTCACCGCCACCGCCTGACCTCCACCCCCCCACAGGAAGTCGGGCCCGCCGACTTCCTGCTCCGGTGTGCCCCACCGCCTTCGGCGAAGCGCCGCGCTGCGGCACGGCAGGTCGGCCCGGCCCCGGCGTGAGTCCCATCGTGGGCGCCTTCGGTGAGGCGCCTGCTGCACGCAAAGTCGGTCCGGCCGACTTCCTGCTCGGGAGTGCCCGCCCATCGTCGCCGCCTCCGGCGAGGCGCGTGCTGCTACGCGGAAAGTCGGGCCCGCCGACTTCCTGCTTCGGCGGGCTCGCGTGTTGTGGTCGCGGCTTGCCCGCGCCCGCCGCCGACCGGGTCTGGTGCGGCACCAAAAGTCGGTCCGGCCGACTTCCGGTTCCCTCCCCGGGTCAGCCGGCCGGGGCGGTGGGGGGTGCGGGGGCCGCGGCGGGGGGTGGGGTGGTGATCGGGGGCGTCATGGTGGGGGAGCCGGGCCAGGACTCCTCCAGGGTGCCGTCCGCGCGCAGCGTGTAGCGGGTGGACGTGGCGGCCCCGGTCTGGGCGACCCGCTCCTCCCGCACCAGGGCCCCGGCCTCCAGCCGCCAGGCCGCCGTCGCCTGCGGGTCCGCCGCCGACGAGCGCGAGGTCAGTGCGACCGGGGCGTCCCCGTTGAAGGCGAACAGCTGCACCAGGTCGACCGGCACCGACCCCTCCGAGCGCCGCAGGACGACCAGCGCCGCCGGGGCGCCCTTGTACCGCGCCGGGAGGACCGCGCTGAGCACGACCTGCGGCCCCGCGCCCGCCGAGTGGCCGTCGCGCAGGGCGATGGCCGGGCCGCCCGCCGGATCGGCGTAGGAGCGGTTCAGCCAGTCGACCACCGGACCCGCGCCCTGGGCGGGCGTCAGCGCGCCCTCCGCACCGCCGCCCGCCGGGGCCCCGTGGGCCGCGGCCGCCAGCGGAGTGGTCGACGGCGCGATCCCGTCCGCCGAGAGACCCGCCCCGGTCGACGTCTCCGGAGCCGGGGCGGTCGCGGGCCCCGCGCCGGCCGTCGGGCCCGCCGCGGCGGTGGAGCTCGCCGGTGGCCGCAGCCCCTGCTTGTCCCGGTTCTCGCACCCCTGCGCCGCCGCGATGGCCAGCGCCACCCCGACCGTCACGGTCACGAACACCACCAGCCGCTGCCGCATCAGCCGCTGCCGCGCCGTCCCGGGGCGCCCCCCGGGGGCGGGCGTGTGCTGGCGGTCGCCCGCCCGGCCGCGCGGCCCGCCCGGCCGCTGCCGTCCCGGCCGTGCGGGCGGCGGGGTCTGCTGGCGCTCGCGCATCGGCCGGGTGGCCTGGGCCGCGTCGGGACGGGGGAGCGGCGCGGTGGCCGCCTGCCCGTCGCTCGGGGCGGGGGACCGTCGCGGCGCGCCGGCCGGCGCGCCCGCCGCCCGTGCCCGGGCGGAGGCGGCGGCGGCCTGCTCGGGCGCCCGCCCGGGCGCCGGGACCCCGCGCGGTGAGGCGGCGGCCGGTGCGGCCGGCACCGGCCCGGCCGGCCGCACGGGGTGCCCCGGGTGCCCCGGGTGCCCCGGGTGTGCAGGACGTCCCGGGTGCCCCGCCCCGACTCGCTCCGTCCCGGGCCCGGCACCCCGGACGGCGCCCGCCCGGCCCACGCCCGGCACGCCACCGGCCGGACCGACCCCACCGGCCCCGACCCCGCCGCCCCCGGCGGCGGCCTGGCCGCGTGCGGCGGCCCCGCGACCCCGGCCGAAGGGACCGCCGGAGCCGTGGCCCGCCGCGCCGCCCGGCATCGCGCCCGGGCCGGCCGCCGCACCACGCGCCGCCAGTTCGCTCAGCCGCTCGTGCAGCGCCGCCGCGCCGGGCCGCTCGGCGGGCTCCTTGGCCAGGCAGGCCCGGATCAGCGGCGCGAGCTGCGCCGGCACCGCCGACAGGTCGGGCTCCTCGTGGACGACGCGGTAGAGCATGACTTCCGAGGAGGCCCCGGAGCCGAACGGGCTGTCCCCGGTGAGCGCGTACGCGAGGGTCGCGCCGAAGGCGAAGACGTCGGTCGCGGGCGTGACGGCGGCCCCCCGCACCTGCTCGGGGGCGAGGAAGCCGGGCGAGCCGACGGCGGTGCCGACATGGGTGAGCGTGCTGGCCCCGCGCGACCAGGCGATGCCGAAGTCGATGATGCGCGGCCCGCGCGGCGACAGCAGGATGTTGGACGGCTTGAGGTCGCGGTGGACGACGCCGGCCTCGTGCACCTTGACCAGCCCGTCGGCGAGCGAGGCCCCGATCCGGGCGACCTCGGACCAACCCAGCGGCCCCTCGTCCCCGACCCGCTTGTACAGCGACGGCCCGGGGACGTACGCGGTGGCCAGCCAGGGCCGGTCGGCCTCGATGTCGGAGCCCATGACGCGGGCGGTGCAGCCGCCGCGGATCCTGGAGGCGGCGGCGATCTCGCGAGCGAAGCGGGTGCGGAACTCGACGTCCTCGGCCAGCTCGGCGCGGATCAGCTTGAGCGCGACGCGCTGCCCCCTGCGGTCCGATCCGAGGTAGACCACGCCCATGCCGCCGGCTCCCAGCCGCCGGTGCAGGCGGTACGGCCCGACGATGCGGGGGTCCTCACGCCTCAGCCGCATCATCGCCATTCTCGTTTCCCCGTCAGACTGTGGGTGAGGCCCCGTCGGATGGGGCGTCGTCAGTTCCTGTCTGGCACAGCTTACGGACTGCCCGCTGCGGTGTGCTGATACGCAACACCTCAAGCCACCGTCCGATTGTCGGATCTTGCACTGACATTCGGGCGGTGTGCCGGCGAATCGTTTCTCGGGGTCGCCTCTCAGGGTTCCCCCTGGGACCGGGTCTCGGACGTCTCCCCCTGCGGTAGTACTACCCAGGTCTGATCGTCATCCTCCGGGAGGCCCGGAGAACAGTACGACGGCATGACGCCCGCCAACCCCCTCCCGCCATACCGTTGTTCTCAGCGGTGGACGGGGAGCTCGTCCCCCGAGGTAAGCCGTCCACCGCGTCCACGTGCACCACCGTCCATCCACCGGCCGAGCTCACGAAAGAGGAGTCAGGGGCATGGCACCGCAGCCCACGGGATCCACCTCCCGCCGACGTCGGCCGGCCTTCACCCAGCCCGGCGCCGCGGAGCCGACCCGGCACCCGGCGGTGGCGGTGGCGATGGCACTGCCCTGCGCGGTGCTGCTGGCCGTCCTGTTCGGCGGCTGGGAGCAGATGGCGAACCAGGCCCAGGCGGTGGCCGAACTGATCGGCCGCTGACCGGGCCGGGCACCTCGGTGCCCACCGAAACGGGCACTGATCCCCTGGGGACGGGGAGCCAGTGCCGCCGGGGAGGCCGCGCCCGCGATGACACGCGGACGGGCGAGGAGCGGCGCGCAGAGCGCCCCGGCAGGCGGAGAGGCCGCGTACGGACGTCGGTGAGGGCGACCGTACGCGGCTCTTCTGCGTCTTCCGTTCCTTCCGGGCAACGCTCCCGGGCAAGGCTCCCGGCCAAGGCCTCCGGGAACACCGCGCGAGAACAGTTCGGGGAACGCCGAAACGGCCGGGGCCGCGACCCGTTCGAGTCGCGGCCCCGGCCGTCACTGTGCGCGATACTGGGATTGAACCAGTGACCCCTACCGTGTCAAGGTAGTGCTCTCCCGCTGAGCTAATCGCGCCTGGTAAGGCGGTCCTGCAGCAGGCCCCGAGGGACCCGACGTGCGCGATACTGGGATTGAACCAGTGACCCCTACCGTGTCAAGGTAGTGCTCTCCCGCTGAGCTAATCGCGCTGGTGCGGTGGTGTTCCGCAGCGAACCCCGGGATCCGAAGATCCTGGAGGATCCGACGTGCGCGATACTGGGATTGAACCAGTGACCCCCACCGTGTCAAGGTGGTGCTCTCCCGCTGAGCTAATCGCGCGGGGCAGGTGTCCGGCAGGGCCGGGCATGGTGCGCGATACTGGGATTGAACCAGTGACCCCTACCGTGTCAAGGTAGTGCTCTCCCGCTGAGCTAATCGCGCGGGGAGGCCACCCGGCGGAGCCGGGCGAGCCTCTTGGAGGTGGAGACGGGATTTGAACCCGTGTAGACGGCTTTGCAGGCCGTTGCCTCGCCTCTCGGCCACTCCACCAGGCAACACTCGAAGGACGATCTTACACTGTCCTTCGTCGAGCGGACGACGAGATTCGAACTCGCGACCCTCACCTTGGCAAGGTGATGCTCTACCAACTGAGCCACGTCCGCCTGTCTGCCGGGATCTTCACCGGTTTTCCCGGCTGCGCTCCCTGGCGACGTGTTGAACTCTAGCGGATTCCCGGGCCAGCTAAAAATCCGTTCCCGCAGCATGTCCGGCGGGCGGCCGTCGGACGCCCCGGCGCGGACCGGCCCGGACGGGCGCGGCGGCGGTGGAACGACACCCTGAGTGACACCCGCAGGTCACCCGGCGTACGCCCGCGCGACGGCCGGTTCTGCTCGCGCCCCCCGACCTACACTTCAGGCACCGCAACCCCCAGCAAAGCCCCGCGCAGGAGAACCGTGTCCGGCCACCCCGACCCCCAGCACCCCCTCGCCCGCTTCGGCGGCCGCCTCGCGACCGGGCTGCGCGACGTCACCTCCGACCCGGCCGCCCTGGACTCCGCCGGCTGGTGGGCCGTCGCGCACGACTTCGAGGGCCGGCTCACCTGCGCCCGCTTCGACGACGTCCGCCCGGCCCCTGCCCCGCCCTCCGGCGCCGGCTGGCACGGCCCGGCCGCCGGCTCCTGGCGCAGCTCGCTCGACCGCGCCGCCTACACCGCGGGCGTGCGCCGCATCCGCGAGCACATCGCGGCCGGCGAGGTCTACCAGGCCAACCTCTGCCGGGTGCTCTCCGCGCCGCTGCCCGACCCCGCCCGCTCGGACGTCGACGCCCTCACCGGCCTGCTCGCCCACGGGAACCCGGCCCCCTACGCCGGAACGATCCGGCTGCCCGGGCACGGCGTGGAGATCGCCACCGCCTCGCCCGAGCTCTACCTGCGCCGCACCGGCCGCACCGTCTCCTCGGGCCCGATCAAGGGCACCGGCCGCACCGAGCACGACCTGCTCGACAAGGACCACGCCGAGAACGTGATGATCGTCGACCTGGTCCGCAACGACCTCGGCCGGGTCTGCGCCACCGGCACCGTCACCGTGCCCGACCTGTGCGCGGTCGAGAAGCACCCCGGCCTGGTCCACCTGGTCTCCACCGTCGAGGGCACCCTGCGCCCGGACACCGGCTGGCCCGACCTGTTCGCCGCCACCTTCCCGCCCGGCTCCGTCACCGGAGCCCCCAAGTCCAGCGCCCTGCGGATCATCGAAGCCCTGGAGACCGCCCCGCGCGGCCCCTACTGCGGCGCCGTCGGCTGGGTCGACGCGGATCGCGGCGAGGGCGAACTCGCCGTCGGCATCCGTACCTTCTGGATCGACCGGAGCGACCCGGCGGCGCCCGAACTGCGCTTCGGCACCGGCGCCGGCATCACCTGGGGCTCCGACCCCGAACGCGAGTGGGCGGAAACCGAGCTGAAGGCCGCCCGGTTGGTCGCGATAGCGTCGGGCACCGAGCCCCGCCCCGACACCGACTGACCCCGACCCCGCCCCGGACCGCGCCCGCTTCCGGCCGGCCCGCACCCCTCCCGCGAGGAGCACCCCGCGATGCAGCACCCGACCACCAGCTGGGTCAACGGCACCCTCGTCGACTCCGCCGACCCGGCCCTGTCCGTCCTCGACCACGGACTCACCACCGGCGACGGCGTCTTCGAGACCATGAAGGCCGTCGACGGCAAGGCCTTCGCCGTCACCCGCCACCTGGAGCGGCTCACCCGCTCCGCCCGCGGCCTCGGCCTGCCGGACCCCGACCACGACCGGGTCCGCGAGGCCTGCGCGGCCGTCCTCGCCGCCAACCCGATGCCGCTCGGCCGTCTGCGCATCACCTACACCGGCGGCACCGCGCCGCTCGGCTCCGAGCGCGGCGACACCGGCCCCACCCTGGTCGCCTCCCTCGGCACCGCCACCCGCCGCCCCGACACCACCGCCGTCACCGTCGTCCCCTGGCGCCGCAACGAGTACAGCGCCGTCGCCGGCCTCAAGACCACCTCCTACGCCGAGAACGTCGTCGCCCTCGCCGCCGCCCACCGCGCGGGCGCCTCCGAGGCACTGCTCGCCAACACCGCCGGCCGGCTCTGCGAGGGCACCGGCTCCAACGTCTTCGTCGTCCTCGACGGCCGCCTGCTCACCCCGCCGCTCGCCTCCGGCTGCCTGGCCGGCATCACCCGCCGACTCGTCGTCGACTGGTGCGGCGCCGAGGAGGCCGACCTCCCGCTCGACGCGCTCCGGGAGGCCGAGGAGATCTTCCTGACCTCCTCGCTGCGCGACGTCCAGGCCGTCACCCGCGTCGACGACCGCGAACTGCCCGGCCCCGGCCCGGTCACCGCCAAGGCCATGGCCACCTTCGCCGAGCGCAGCGGCGACGACCTGGACCGCTGAGCACCGCCCCGCGCCGTCCCCGCCGGGAACCCCGCGGCGGGGACGACGCGTCCCGGCCGGTAGAAGAGCCGGACGGCGGGGAAGGGACCCCGACATGACCACCACGCTGCGCCCCGAGAGCCCGGAGACCCCCACCCCCGCCGGCGGCCGCACCCGGCGCTGGCAGATCTGCGTCAACGGCCGCCCGGTCGGCGGCCTGCGCACCACCGCCGTCCCGCGTGGCAGTCAAGTCTGGGGCGAGATAGCCGAGTTGGAGGTCCGCAGCGGGCGCGGCCGGGGGCGCGGAACGATCGGCGCGCTGGCCGCCGAGGAGGTGCTGCGCGGCTGGGGCTGCACCCGGGTGGACGCCGACATCCCCGAGTCCGCGCAGGTCGCCCGCTCGCTCGCGGTCACCCTCGGCTACACCGAGCGGATGCGGAACATGGTCAAGCGGCTGGACGCGCCGCCCGCCCTGCCGCCCGGCGTCACCGCGCGCCCGATCGGCGCCGAGGAGTTCCCGGCCTGGCTGGCCGACTCCAAGGCCGGCTACCTGGAGGACCTGTGCGCCTCCGGCCTCGGCGCGGAGGAGGCCCGCGCCAAGTCCGACGCCGACCACGTGAGACTGCTGCCGCAGGGCGCGGACACCGCGGGCGTCGCGCTGCGCCGCCTGTACGCGGCGGGGGAGGAGCCACTGGGTTCGCTCTGGCTGGCACTGCGGCTGCGCGACCTGCCCGACGGCGCCCCGCTGGCCTGGGTCATGGTGGTCGAGGTGGCGGACGCCCACCGGGGCCGCGGCCACGGCCGGACGCTGATGCGCCTCGCCGAGCGCGAGTGCCTGGCGGCGGGCGTCCGCGACCTCGGGCTGAACGTCTTCAGCGGCAACGAGGTCGCGATCCGCCTCTACGAGTCGCTCGGCTACCGGGTCACCAACCGGGTGTTCGGCAAGCCGCTGCTGTGACGGGTCAGGACGCCCGCGCGGCCTCGACGGCGGCGATGACGCGCTCCAGCAGGCCGTCCTGGCTCTGCCCGCCGTCGAAGCGCTGCCCGGCTACCACGTACGTCGGCGTGCCCGTCACCCCGATCGCCCGGCCCTCGGCCTGGTCGGCGTCCACGGTCAGCATGTGCCGCCCGTCCACCAGCGCGGTGTCCACCTCCTCGGCGTCCACCCCCACCTGCCCGGCCACCTCCAGCAGCACCTGGGTGCCGCGCGCCTCCAGGTCCTCGACCCGCTCCAGCAGGGCCTCGACGAACGGCCAGCCGAGGCCCTGCGCGAAGGCCTCCTCGGCCGCCTCGGCGGCGGGGTAGGCGTGCTTGTGCTTCTCCAGCGGGAAGTGCCGCAGCTCGATCGGCAGCGCGTCGCCGTAGCGGGCACGCAGCGCGCGGACGTCGCCCAGGGCGGTGCGGCAGTCCGGGCACTGCAGTTCGCACCAGAACTCGAGACGGGGGAGGGAACCTTCGATCATGCCCCCAGTGTTCCATCAGTGGGGCCCGTGACGTTCCGGCGGCCGGGCCCGGCCGATTCGCCAGACCGAGGTAGTGGGAGGTCCGACGAGATGATCAGTCCGATTGGCAGTCCGACATCCGGAGCGACGCCCGGAGCGCCCGGGACGACGGCCGCGGGGAGGCGGCCGTGCTGACGGCGGCGGTCGCCTTCGCGCTCACCGCGGGCGGCGTGGCGGTGGCGGGCCTGCGTGCCTACCGCCGGCGCTTCCTCTCCGCGACCCGCTGGTTCGCCGTCGCGCTGCTGCCCGCCGGCCTCTACCTGACCGGCCTGTTCCCGGTGGCCCGGACGATCGGCGACGAGATCGCCGACTGGGCGGTCAAGCTGGTCTTCGACCCCCGGGTGTGGACCGGCATCGTGCTGCTGGCGGTCTCGGCGGGGCTGCTCGTCACCACCCGCTGGGTGGGCCGGCGCGGCGCCGTGACCGAGGGACGCGAGAGCGCCGCCCCCGCCGCCGGGCCCGCTCCGGTCCGTCCGGCCGTGGCTCCCGCCGGCCAGGGCGCCCAGGCGGAGCCGAAGCGCGCCGAGAAGGCCAAGAGCGCGGGAAAGGGCAAGGGCGACGACGGGCTCGGCGAGTTCGCGGACATCGAGGAGATCCTGCGCCGCCGCGGCATCTGAGCCCGGTGCGCGGCGCTCAGGCCGAGGGGACCGTCTCCGCCGAGCGCTGGCGGGCCCGGTAGGCGGCCACGTGCAG
The DNA here is from genome assembly GCF_042885845.1 of Kitasatospora sp. NPDC058032. Classification (NCBI taxonomy): domain Bacteria; kingdom Bacillati; phylum Actinomycetota; class Actinomycetes; order Kitasatosporales; family Streptomycetaceae; genus Kitasatospora; species Kitasatospora sp. NPDC058032. Next base: position 56,630 of record NZ_JBHVRK010000008.1, read on the forward strand.
CCGGTTCCCGCAGGTCCGGCTGTCGCAGTAGCGGCGCGAGCGGTTGCGCGAGAGGTCGACGAAGACCCGCGCGCAGTCCGGCGCCTCGCAGCGGCGCAGCCGCTCGCGCTCGCCGGCGGTGAGGATGAACGCCAGCGCCATGCCGATCTCGGCGGCCAGGTGGTCGCTGAGGGCGGCGTGCGGCGCGAAGTAGTGGATGTGCCACCCGTGGTGGTCGTGGTTGGTCAGCCGGGGCGTGGTGCCGGCCGCCGCGACCAGGGCGTTGACCAGCTCGGCGGCCTCCTCGGTGGACTCCGTGCCGAAGACCTCGCGCAACCGGGAGCGCAGCCGGTGCACCTGGTGCAGATCGGCGTCGGTCAGCGAGTCGACCTCGCTGATCTCCTGCCGGACCACGAAGGCGTCGAGCGCGGCCACGTCGGGCAGCAGCTCGGTGCCGCACACCTCGGGTGCGGTGTTGAGCAGCTCGACGAGGATGCTCAGTGCGCACTCGGTGTCATGGGTGATCAGCACGGGCGGCTCCTCGCGCGGAGGGGGCCGTGGGCACCCCGCGACTACGGGTCATTCCCAGACCTTACCGGGGTGGTGCGACGTGCGGCGGTGGCTTCCGTCGAAGATGCGTACGGATCCCGTCACTCTGTGCGGAGATTTCCGCGGAAAACGGCCTCGCTGCCGGGCGCCTTCGGTGCTTCCGGCCCGCTCCGGTGGGGAGAGAACCGTTTCGTCACCGGCCCCGAGACCGCGTCGTGCGCGGCTGAGTCTGCTGCCGTGCCCCCGAGTAGGACGGCTGCGGTTGACGGCAGGGGTTACGACCCCGCGTGCAGCGGGGTGCGACCGCCTCCGGTCGGGGTCAGCTTTCGGCGAGGATGTGGGACAGCTCCCGGTCGAGGTCGAAGTGACGGTGTTCGGTGCCGGGGGGAACGGCGGCGTCCGTCCGCTTGAGGAACGACTCAAGCGCCCGGGCCGGGGCCTCCAGCAGGGCTTCTCCTTCCGGAGAGCTCAGGGCGATGCAGACCACCCCTTGCCCGTGGCTGCGCGAGGGCCACACCCGGACGTCGCCCGTACCGGTGGGTCGGTGCAGCCCCTCCGCAAGGAGATCTCGGGCGAACACCCACTCCACGGTCTCGTCGGCGCCGGTGTGGAAGGTGGCGTGCACGGCATAGGGGTCGGCGGTGTCGTAGCGCAGGCCCGCGGGGACGGGCAGTGAGGACTCGCTGGACACGATGAGGCGCAGGTGCAGCTCGCAGCTGACCGTGGTGTTCATAAGCGCCATGGCCTTTCGCTCAGTGTGCGCTCGGGGAATCGCACGTCGGCGAACGGACCATCCCACCTCCACGACCGATGTAAACCCCTCTGTCCCGATTCGGGCGCGAGTCGTACCCCTTACGGCGCATTGCGGAATCGCCACAGAGTGCCCGCCGGGCGATTACCGGTCCGCTTCTCGGTTAGTTTCCTGGCATGACTGTGCGAAGCGACGAGGCACGCGGGGACGCGGGCGGGAACACCGGAACGGGGGATGCGATCGTGCCGGACGACACGGGGGTGCCGACGGAGGCGGGCGACGGGGCCGGCGGCAACGGCGCCGAGGGCGGTACGGAGGGTGACAAGCCGCTGGGCTCGCGCGCCCCGGGGTTCATCCGCCGTTCCCGTCCGCTGCACCTGAGCTGGCAGGTGGCCGTCTTCCTGGTCGGTCTCGCCGTGGTGGTGCTCGGTGTGATCATGCTTCCGCTGCCCGGCCCCGGCTGGGTGGTCATCTTCCTCGGCATGGGCATCTGGGCGACCGAGTTCGTCTGGGCCCAGCTGGTGCTGCGCTGGACCCGCCGCAAGGTGGCCGAGGCCGCGCAGAAGGCCCTGGACCCGCGGGTGCGGCGCCGCAACCTGACGCTCACCGCGATCGGCCTGGCCGTGATCGCCGCGCTCTGCGGCTGGTACCTGTGGAAGTACGGGCTGGTCATGCCCTGGAAGATCCACGAGGACTGAGCCGCCCGGGCCCGTCCGCCGCCGCCCCCGGGCGGGGCCGTCCGGGGATGGCGGAGTGTTCGGAGCATCCTCCGGGATGCGGTAATGTTTTCTCTGCACCCGGGCGATTAGCTCAGCGGGAGAGCACTTCGTTCACACCGAAGGGGTCACTGGTTCGATCCCAGTATCGCCCACCGGAATGCATTGTGATATGTGAGGCCCAGCCGATTTTCGGCTGGGCCTCACATGTATTTCCGCAATCCGCCGAACGGTGTCGGGAATGTGCTGAGGGGCAGTCATCTTCCGCTTCGCGCGGGAGTTCTGCGGATGCGTCGGCGGCACTCCCCGAACGAGTTGTACGACACCGCCCGAATGGTGCTACAGTTCTTCTCGTTGCCCGGGCGATTAGCTCAGCGGGAGAGCACTTCGTTCACACCGAAGGGGTCACTGGTTCGATCCCAGTATCGCCCACCGGACAGCACGCAGGCCCTGATCGGGAGACCGGTCAGGGCCTGCGGCGTTCCCGGGCCCGGCGGCTACGCCGCCGCCTCGCACGCGTGCTCCGGCGACAGCCGGCGGCCGCAACCGCACCGGGCCGGCCGCAGCGGCCACGACAGGTCCACCCGTTCGTCCGCCCCCGACCGGTCGAACCACGCCTGCAGCCCGCGCGCCTGCGCCGCGTGCCAGACCGTCTGCCGTTGGTGCAGCTCCATCGCCGTCAGCCCGCCCAGTGCCCTCGGGAACCGTGTGCCGATGGCCCGCACCAGCTCCAGCGCCGCCGTCGCGTCCGCCCCCGCGTCGTGCGCCCCGGCCAGCTCCACCCCGTAGTGCGCGCACAGGTCGGTCAGCGTCCGCCGGCCGCGGCGGTAACGGTCCACGTACTTGTCCAGGACCCGCGGATCCAGTACCAGCAGCTCGCCCGGGCCGATCGCCCCGGCCAGCGAGAGTCCGCGGTGCCGGCGCAACTCCCGGTCCAGCAGCGTCAGGTCGTACGGCGCGTTCATCACCACCACCGGCCGCCCGGCCCGGGCCTGCTCGGTGAGCGCGGCGGCCAGCTCCGCCACCACCACCGCGGCCGGCCGCCCGTGCGCCCGCACCGTCTCGTCGCTGATCCCGTGCACCGCGCGGGCGCCGTCGGGTATCGGCACGCCGGGATCGGCGAGCCAGTCGGTGGCCACCGGGACGGCGCCCGGGGCCGATTGGACGACCAGGGCGGCCGAGACGATGCGATCGGTCTCGACGTCCACGCCGGTGGTCTCGGTGTCGAAGGAGGCGAGCGGGCCGGTGAACCAGTGCTGCTGCATGACTGCCCCTCGAAAACTGCGCGGTCCCGCCCCGGTGATACCCGCCCCTGACGCCTCCTCAACCGTTTGGCGCCGCACCGGCCGGGCACCCTGCCCACGGGCGCCCTGTTCGAATCCGGACGGGCCCCTGAGGGACGGGGGAGGCCGGACGGTCATGGCGCTGACGCAGCCGCAGCCCGAGGAGGCGGCGGCCGTCCTGCGGGGCGACCTGGCGGTGACCGCCTGCATGGAGACCCTGCAGGTCGGCTACCTGCACGCGGTCGCCGCCGCGGCCGGCTGCTCGCTCTCCCAGCCGTTCCCCGACAACGGCATCGACTGGCAGGTCAGCCACGGCTCGCGCAGCCACGAGGTCGACGACGAGGTCACCGTCAAGATCCAGCTGAAGGCCACCCAGCAGATCGCCGCCGACCCGCGCGGCCCCTTCTTCTCCTTCACCCTGGACAACGACCACCTGCGCAAGCTCGCCCGCCCCCGGGTCGCCGTGCCCCGGATCCTCGTCGTCATGCTGCTGCCCCGCCGCGTCGACCGCTGGCTGGCCGCCCGCCCCGACGCCCTCGAACTGCGGCACTGCTGCTACTGGGTCAACCTGGCCGGCCACCCGATCACCGGGCAGCGCCGGACCAACGTCCGCGTCCCCACCGCGAAGGTCTTCGACGACCGCGCCCTGTGCGACATCATGGCCAGGGTCGGCGCGGGCGGCAGCCCGTGACGGCCCGGCCCCGGCCGGGAGGAGCCGCCCCATGACACTGCCCCACGGGCCGATGCGTCCCACGCTCGGCGAACCGCCGCAGACCGGGCCGCTGCCCGATCCGGGCGCCGTCGACCCCGCGGTGCTCGCCACCCTGCTCGCCCGGCACGGCTGGGTCCGGCGCGGCGGACCCTCCGCCCGCTACGGCCGCTGGACGCCCCCCGAGGGCACCGACCCCGGCGTCAGCCTGCTCGTCCCCGCCGGCGACGGCTTCGACGACGCGGTCGAGCTGCTCACCGACGCCGTCACCGCCCTCGCCCGCTCCGCCAGCCCCTCCGCCCGCGCCATCCTGCTCGCGCTGGCCGTCCCCGGCGACGAACTCCAGTGGCACCGCGACCTCGCCGCACCCGCCGGTGCCCCCGCCCCCGGCGCCGCGCCCTGGGACGACACCGAACGGCTCCGGCACGCCGCCCGCGCCATGCTCGCCGCCGGCGCCAAGGCCGGCCGCACCCGCGCCGCCTACTTCGGCGCCCGCCTCGACGCCTGGGCCGGCGACTTCCTCGACCGGGTCCTGGTCGTCGCCGCCGGCCCCGGCCTGACCGCCTACACACCCGCGCCCGAGGGCCGGGCGGCGGTCACCACCCTGGTCCGCGCCCTGGAGGCGCTGCGCGACGCCGTCGACTACCGGCGGGTCAGCGGCGGCGGCGAGGCCTTCGAGAACGCCGTCCAGTCCGGCGTCAGCCGCGAACTGGTCGAATCCGTCCAGGACCTGGTGCGCGGCGCCACCGCCGGCCGGTTCACCGTCGCCTGGTCGGCCGCCGCCGGCACCCCGGGCGGCTTCGGCGACCGCCGGATCGCCGTCGAATTCTCGCCCGGCGACCTGCCCGCCCTCGCGGAGGCCGCCGACCTGCTCGAACGCATCGAGCCCGCGGTCGCCGTCACCCTGGTCGGCCTCGTCGTCCGTCTCAAGCGCGCCGACCCCGCCGGGCCGGGCAGCGTGCGCCTGCGGGTGCTCGGCGGCGCCGAGGTCGACGAGGTCAAGGTCCGGCTGCCCGACCCGGCCTACCGGATCGCCGCCGAGGCCCACCTGGCCGGCACCCCCGTGCGGATCAGCGGCCGCCTGGAGCGGCGCGGCGGCTTCCGCCGGCTCGTCCGGCCCACCGGCCCGGAACCCTGCGGGCTGGAGGAGGCCGAGCGGGAGCGCCTGCTCAAGATCCTGGGGGAGGGGCGGAGCGGGAAGGACGCGTAGGAAGGGTACGGAGGTGACGGTGGGGCCACCGCTCTCGGTACCATCGTCAGGCGCAGCGCTGTGCTGCGTCCTCTGAATCCAGCACGTCAGGAGAGACCGGTGACGGACGTCCGGGTAATCATCAACCGCGAACCCGATCGGGAAGAGCGCGTGGTGACCACGGGCACTACGGCCGCCGAGCTCTTCGCCGACGACCGCTCGATCATCGCCGCCCGCGTCGGCGGCCGGCTCAGGGACCTGGCCTACGCCCTCCAGGACGGCGACGAGGTCGAGCCGGTCGGGATCAGCAGCCAGGACGGCCTCGACATCCTGCGCCACTCCACCGCGCACGTCATGGCCCAGGCCGTGCAGCAGCTCTTCCCGGAGGCCAAGCTCGGCATCGGCCCGCCGGTCAAGGACGGCTTCTACTACGACTTCGACGTCGCGACGCCGTTCCACCCCGATGACCTCAAGGCCATCGAGAAGAAGATGCAGGAGATCATCAAGCGCGGGCAGAAGTTCTCCCGCCGGGTGGTCACCGACGAGGCCGCCCGCGAGGAGCTGGCCCACGAGCCGTACAAGCTGGAGCTGATCGGCCTCAAGGGTTCCGCCGCCACCGCCGGCGAGGGTGCCGACGTCGAGGTCGGCGCCGGCGAGCTCACCATCTACGACAACCTGGACGCCAAGAGCGGCGAGCAGTGCTGGGGCGACCTGTGCCGCGGCCCGCACCTGCCCAGCACCCGGATGATCCCGGCGTTCAAGATCATGCGCTCCGCCGCCGCCTACTGGCGCGGCAGCGAGAAGAACCCCATGCTCCAGCGCCTCTACGGGACCGCCTGGCCGAGCAAGGACGAGCTCAAGGCGCACCTGGAGTTCCTGGAGGAGGCCGCCAAGCGCGACCACCGCAAGCTCGGCAACGAGCTCGACCTCTTCTCCATCCCCGAGGAGATCGGCTCCGGCCTCGCCGTCTTCCACCCCAAGGGCGGCATCATCCGCCGCGCCATGGAGGACTACTCGCGCCGCCGGCACGAGGAGGAGGGCTACGAGTTCGTCTACACCCCGCACGCCACCAAGGGGAAGCTCTTCGAGAAGAGCGGACACCTGGACTGGTACGCGGACGGCATGTACCCGCCCATGCAGCTCGACGAGGGCGTGGACTACTACCTCAAGCCGATGAACTGCCCGATGCACAACCTGATCTTCGACGCGCGCGGCCGCTCGTACCGTGAACTGCCGCTGCGCCTGTTCGAGTTCGGCACGGTGTACCGGTACGAGAAGTCCGGCGTGGTGCACGGCCTGACCCGTGCCCGCGGCTTCACCCAGGACGACGCGCACATCTACTGCACCCGCGAGCAGATGGCGGACGAGCTCGACTCGACCCTCACCTTCGTGCTCAACCTGCTGCGCGACTACGGTCTGACCGACTTCTACCTGGAGCTGTCCACCAAGGACCCGGAGAAGTTCGTCGGCGACGACGCGACGTGGGAGGAGGCCACCGCCGTCCTCGCCGCGGTGGCCGAGAAGCAGGGCCTGCCGCTGGTCCCGGACCCGGGCGGCGCGGCCTTCTACGGCCCGAAGATCTCGGTGCAGGCGCGGGACGCCATCGGGCGCACCTGGCAGATGTCGACCATCCAGCTGGACTTCAACCTGCCCGAGCGTTTCGACCTGGAGTACACGGCGGCGGACGGCTCGCGCCAGCGGCCGGTCATGATCCACCGGGCGCTGTTCGGCTCGATCGAGCGCTTCTTCGCGGTGCTGCTGGAGCACTACGCCGGTGCCATGCCGCCGTGGCTGGCCCCGGTCACCGTGACCGGCATCCCGATCACCGACGAGCACGTGCCGTACCTGCTGGAGGTCGCGGCCGAGCTGAAGAAGCGCGGGATCCGGGTCGAGGTGGACACCTCGGACGACCGGATGCAGAAGAAGATCCGCAACGCCCAGCGCAGCAAGGTCCCGTTCATGCTGATCGCCGGCAACGACGACGTCGAGGCGGGCGCGGTCTCCTTCCGCTACCGCAACGGCGAGCAGAAGAACGGCGTGCCGCTGGCCGACGCGGTCACCGAGATCGTGGACGCGGTCGAGCGCCGGATCCAGGTCTGACGCCGAGCGTCGGGCGTGAGCGCGGGGCGGGCTCCTTCGGGAGTCCGCCCCGCGCGGCTTTGCAAGCACGGTTGGGCGAATATGCTGATCAGCATGACGACTGAGCCGGAACTGCAGCAGGGCGTCGGGGAGCCGGACGGCTTCCGCCGCCTGTGGACCCCCCATCGGATGGCCTACATCCAGGGCGAGAACAAGCCCACCGGCCCGGCTCCGGACGACGGCTGCCCGTTCTGCTCGATCCCGTCGCTGAGCGACGAGGACGGGCTGGTCGTCGCGCGCGGCGAATCCGTGTACGCGGTGCTCAACCTGTACCCGTACAACGGCGGGCACCTCATGGTGGTCCCGTTCCGGCACGCGGCGGACTACACCGAGCTGGACGAGGCGGAGACGGCCGAGCTGGCGGTGTTCACCAAGAAGGCGATGACGGCGCTGCGCGCGGCCTCGGGCGCGCACGGCTTCAACATCGGCATGAACCAGGGCGCGGCGGCCGGCGCCGGCATCGCGGCCCACCTGCACCAGCACGTGGTGCCGCGCTGGGGCGGGGACACCAACTTCATGCCGGTGGTCGGCCACACCAAGGTGCTGCCGCAACTGCTGGCGGACACCCGGAAGATGCTGGCCGAGGCCTGGCCGAAGGGCTGAGACCCGCGACGCGCAGGGCCCCCGCCGACTCGACGGTCGGCGGGGGCCCTGTGGTGTCGGTGGCCAGGTGGCCGGTTCAGCCGGCGTCGTACTGGTCGACCCTGAACGGGCGGCTGCCCTGGGCCTCGGCCTTGAGCCCGGCCGCGCGGCCCTTGAAGGCGCGCTCGGTGTCGAGGTCGTGCTCGGCGAGGAACTCCAGGGTGGCGGTGTGGACCGCGGCGAGCACCGGGTGGGAGGCGTTGAGCGCGTTGTCGGCCATGGTGCGGGTGCCCCAGGGCTGACCGGCCCAGCTGTGCCGCAGGCCGAAGGGCTCGGGCAGGCCGAGGCCGCCGCCGAGCCAGGAGAGCAGGCTGGGCGTCCGGTAGAAGGGGGCGCGGACGGCCTGCCGGACGACCTCGTCGTTGTCGATCAGCGGGAGCTTGACCGTGCGGTCCTCCCAGAACCGGAAGGTCTTGGAGACCGACTTCTCCTTGTCCTTGGGCTTGTCGAAGAAGAAGCCGTTGATCGGGCCGAGGGCGTAGCCGGCGACGGTGATGTTGAGGGTGTTGGCGAGCAGGACGACGGTGACGGTGAAGGTCAGGACGAGCTTGCCGTCGTGGGTGATGAACTGGGTGGCGAGGTAGTGCCGGGGGCCGCCGCCGAAGGTCTGCTTGTCGGCGATGGCCTGGACGGCGAAGTCGCGCATGTGGTCGCCGTCCATGTCGGCGCTGCCGGGGCGGCTGATCTCGTCGGCGCTCTCGCCGACCTCGAAGACGACCCACTGCTTGACCTGGACGTTGGGCATGCCGCTGTTGGCGACCTCGCTGATGCCCAGGGCCTTGAGGTGGCCGGAGATCTTGCGGACGAGGTCCCAGGGGTGGAACTGGCGGAAGTCGATCTGGCCCTCGGCGGGGCGCAGGGTGTCGATGAGCTTCCACTCGCCCCAGCGGCGGCCGGCACCGAGGATGCCCTTGGGGCCGGCGTAGTGCTGGACGTTGGTCTCCTGCTCGGCCTCCAGGCGGCCGAGTTTGGCCCGCAGGTCGGCGGCCTTCTTGTCGAGGTCGTCGCGGGGGACGGCCATCGGGACGGTCGCGGCGACGGCGTTGCCGTCGGCCAGGGAGAGCCAGCGGGCGCGCAGCTCGACGGCGGTGCGTTCGACGATGCGCCGGGCGAGGTACCAGCCGATCACCGGGGCGAGCATGACGACGCGCAGGTAGAGGCCGAGGATGCCGCCGGCCGGTGGCTTGATCGCGAGCAGCACGGCGAGCGCGGCGGCCAGCAGCAGGACGGCGGCCCCGTAGGCGCCGGCGTTCTTGGGGTTGTCGCGCTTGAGCCAGGCGCGCAGCTGGAAGGCGCCGAGCCAGACCAGGGCGCCGGGCAGGCAGAGCAGGCCGGTGACGACGGAGACGGTGGACAGCTGCCGGTCGCGGTTGCGGCGGATCTCCTCGGCGGCGAGGGCGTGCTCGACGATCTGGCGGGTTTCCACCCCGAAGGAGGGCACCAGGGGCTTGCGGTCGCCGCCGAGGGCGCGCGAGATGAGCGCCTTGCTGAAGGCCTCGCCGAAGTTGGGCGCGAACAGGGCGAAGCGGCCCTTCTTCGCGCTGACGCCGTCGAGTTTGCCGGCGCCCTCCTCCAGGTTGCTGTCGCGGTAGGCGGCCGAGGAGAGCGCCTGGGTGCCGGCGGTCTGCGGGCCGGCGTCGGTCCGGGGTATCTGCGCACCCGGAGTCATGTCGAGTGTGGTCACGGTGGCGTCCCCTCCTCCCCTTTGTCCTGCGGCAGGTTACCGTGCCGGGGTGCCGGCGCGGGCATGATCGTCTGAAGTGCCGTCACGAACGGGCCACGATGGACCTGTGGGGCATGATGCCCACGTTTCGACCGTTCGACGCACCGGCCGGTGCCCGGTCACGGGCGGTCGGACGGGATGGTGCACGATGGCGGCATGGAGAGTGGTGGGCTGACGGATCCGGTGCTGGTGTTCGACGGGGACTGCGGGTTCTGCACGACGTGCGTGACCTGGGCGGAGCGCTTTCTGCGGCAGACGCTGGCGTCGGGGGGCTGGGAGGCGGTGCCGTTCCAGTTCGCGGACCTGGCGGGGCTGGACGCGGTGGCCGGGGGGCGCGCGGAGGTGTCCTGGGAGCGCGCGGAGCGCGAGGTGCTCTGGGTGACGCCGGCGGGCCGGGTGTACGGCGGGGCGCAGGCCGTGGCGCGGCTGCTGATGCGTTCGGGCGGGGTGTGGGCGTACCTGGGCGGGGTGCTGGCGCTGGCGCCGGTGCGGCCGGTGGCGGCGCCGGTGTACCGCTGGGTGGCGAAGAACCGGCACCGGATGCCGGGCGGGACGCCGGCCTGCGCGCTGCCGCGGCGCTGAGCCTTGGGAAAGGCTCTAGTCCTCCCGGCCGTTGAAGCGGGCGGCGAGGGCGGCCGGCATGGGTTCGTGGCGCAGGTGGGCGCGGGTGAACTCGGCGGTGCCGTGGGTCAGTGAGCGCAGGTCGACGGGGTAGCGGGCGAGTTCGAGTTCGGGGACCTCGGCGCGCAGCAGGGTGAGGCCGGGGCCGCCGGTCTCGGTGCCCAGGACGCGGCCGCGGCGGGCGGAGAGGTCGCCGAGGACGGCGCCGAGGTAGTCGTCGGGCAGCAGGACGCTGACGGCGGCGACGGGTTCGAGGAGCCGGATGACGGCGTGTTCGGCGGCGTCGCGCAGGGCGAGGGCGGCGGCGTTCTGGAAGGCGGCGTCGGAGGAGTCGACGGAGTGCGCCTTGCCGTCGGTGAGGGTGACCCGGATGTCGACGAGCGGGTGGCCGGTGGCGACGCCCTTGGCGAGCTGGGCGCGGACGCCCTTCTCGACGGAGGGGATGAAGTGCTTGGGGACGGAGCCGCCGACGACGTGTTCCTGGAACTCGAAGCCGGATCCGGCGGGGAGGGGTTCGACCTCCAGGTCGCAGATGGCGTACTGGCCGTGGCCGCCGGACTGTTTGACGAGGCGCCCGTGGCCGGCGGCGGCGGTGCCGAAGGTCTCGCGCAGGGCGACCCTGTGCTCGACGGTGTCGACGTGGACACCGTGACGGTTGCGCAGCCGGTCGAGCACGGCGTCGGCGTGGGCCTCCCCGGTGCACCAGAGGACGAGCTGGTGGGTGTCGGGGTTCTGTTCGAGGCGTAGCGCGGGGTCCTCGGCGGCGAGCCGGGAGAGGGCCTGGGAGAGCTTGTCGTCGTCGGCCTTGCTGTGGGCCTCGACGGCGATGGGCAGGAGGGGTTCGGGCAGGGTCCAGGTGTCGAGTTCGAGTTGCCCGCCGGGTTCCTGGACGGTGTCGCCGGCGCGGGCGGTGGTGAGTTTGGCGGCGCAGACGAGGTCGCCGGCGACGGCGTGCGGGACGGGTCGCTGGAGCTTGCCGAAGGGGCTGGTGAGGCCGGTGACGCGCTCCTCGCCGTCCTGCTCGGCGGGGTGGTCGGGGCCGGTGAGGCGGATGCGGGTGTCGGGGCGCAGGGTGCCGGCGTAGAGGCGCAGCAGGCTGATGCGGCCGACGTAGGCGTCGCCGGTGACGCGGACGACCTGGGCGGCGAGGGGTGCTTCGGGGTCGCAGTCGGGGGCGGGGCGGGTGCGTTCGGCGGGGGTGGGGAAGGTGGTGGTGATGAGATCGAGGAGTTCGGTGGCGCCGAGGCCGTGTTCGCTGGTGGGGACGGCGGGGTGGAGGGTGCAGGCGAGGACTTCGCGGCGCATGCCGGCTTCGAGGGAGTCGGTGTCGGGGGTTCCGCCGGTGAGGTACTGCTCCATGAGGGTGTCGTCCTGGCCGGAGATGGCCTCGACGAGGCTCTCGCGGGCGGGGGCGGTGTCGAGCAGGGGGTCGGCCTGGCCGTAGGTGTGGCCGGTGAGGAGGTCGACGCTGCCGTCGGGGTGGCCGTCGTGGTGGACGGGCAGGAAGAGCGGCCGGAGGGTGTCGGGGCCGAGGCCGAAGGCGTCGTGGCAGGCCGTGAGGATGTCGTCGAGGCTGCCGCGGGCGATGTCGAGTTTGGCGACGGCGATGGCGCGCGGGATGTTCTCGGCGGCGCACTCGCGCCACAGGGCGCGGGTGGGGGCGGTGACGGGGTCGGTGGCGGAGACGACGAAGACGGCGGCGTCGGCGGCGTGCAGGGCGGCGCGCAGGTCGGCGGCGAAGTCGGGGTGGCCGGGCGGGTCGATCAGGTTGATCTTGGTGCCGCGCCACTCCAGGGGGAGCACGGAGAGCTGCACGGAGCGCTGCTGCTGGTGCTCGATGGATTCGTGGTCGGAGACGGTGGTGCCGTCGGTCACCCGTCCGGGGCGGCCGATGGCACCGGCGGCGTGGGCGAGGGATTCGGCGAGGGTGGTCTTGCCCACGCCGGCGCAGCCGATGAGGACGACGTTGCGCAGGTCGCTCGGGCCGGTGACGGCGGGGGCCTGGCCGGCTCTGGCGTTGCTGCGGTCGGGCATCGGGGTCTCCTCCCGTCGCGCCGAGGCTGTCGGTGAAAGTCTAGGGGCGGGGGCACCGAGGGGCGCGCGAGCGGCATCCGGGGGTGGTGTGTGCGCGGGGGAGGTCGGTGGGCGTGGCTACGATGGGTGCGCCGGATGGGCTGATCCATCGGGTCGTCTGCCGCGCATCTGGCCGCAGGCGGGTACCAGGGAGATCGGAGCGGTCGGGAAGGCCATGCTCAACAAATACGCGCGTGCCTTCTTCACACGTGTCCTGACCCCGTTCGCCGCGTTCCTCATCCGTTTGGGTGTGAGCCCGGACACCGTGACGCTGGTCGGTACGGCCGGTTCGGTGGCGGGTGCGCTGGCGTTCTTCCCGCGCGGGGAGTTCTTCTGGGGCACCATCACGATCACGCTGTTCATCTTCTCGGACCTGGTGGACGGGAACATGGCGCGGCAGCTGGGGCGGTCCACGAAGTGGGGGGCGTTCCTGGACTCGACGCTGGACCGGGTCGCCGACGCGGCGATCTTCGGTGGTCTGGCCATGTGGTACGCGGGCAAGGGCGACAACGACCTGCTGTGCGCGGTGGCGGTGTTCTGCCTGGCGAGCGGGCTGGTGGTGTCGTACACCAAGGCGCGGGCGGAGAGCCAGGGGCTGCCGTGCGACGTGTCGGGGCTGGTGGAGCGGGCCGAGCGGCTGGTGATCAGTCTGGTGGCGGCCGGTGTGGCGGGTCTGCACACGTTCGGGGTGCCGTACGTGGAGTGGCTGCTGCCGGTGGCGCTGTGGCTGGTGGCGGTCGGCAGCCTGGTGACGGTGTTCCAGCGGATGCTGCAGGTGCGCCGTGAGGCGTTCGAGGCGGACCGCGTGGCGGCCGGAAGCTGAGAGGGGGCCCGCGGTGGAGGACCGAGTCGCGGTGAAGGACCGAGCGGTGGACCGACTGGTGTACACGGCGTACGCGGCGGGTTGGGGGGCGCTCAAGCACCTGCCCGAGCCGGCGGCGCGGGCGCTGTTCGACCGGCTGGCGGACTACGCGTGGCGGCGGCGCGGCAAGCGGGTGCTGCAGCTGGAGGCGAACCTGCTGCGGGTGTGCCCGGAGGCGGACGAGGCCCGGCTGCGGGAGCTGTCGCGTGCCGGGATGCGCTCGTACATGCGGTACTGGCAGGAGTCGTTCCGGCTGCCGGTGTGGGGCCGCGGGCGGGTGCTGCGCGACGTGCGGGTGGACGGCTTCGAGCACGTGCAGCAGGCGCTGGACGCCGGGCGGGGCGTGGTGGCGGCGCTGCCGCACATGGGCAACTGGGACCTGGCGGGCGCCTGGGTGGCGAGCCGGGGGTACCCGTTCACGACGGTGGCGGAGCGGTTGAAGCCGGAGCGGCTGTTCGACCGGTTCGTGGCGTTCCGGGAGAGCCTGGGCATGGAGGTGCTGGCGCTGACCGGCGGCTCGGTGAGCGTGGTGGGCACGCTGGCGCGGCGGCTGCGGGCGGGGAAGCTGGTCTGCCTGGTGGGGGACCGGGACCTCTCGGAGGCGGGCATCGAGGTGTCGTTCTTCGGTGAGGCGACGAGGATGCCGGCCGGTCCGGCGGCGCTGTGCCAGCGGACCGGGGCGGCGCTGCTGCCGGTGTCGGTCTGGTACGAGGGTCGGACCATGCGGGCGCAGGTGCACCCGGAGGTCGTGGTGCCGGCGCAGGGCGACCGGGCGGAGAAGACCCGGGTGATGACGCAGGCGATGGCCGGGGTGTGGGAGGCGGCGATCCGGGAGCACCCGGAGGACTGGCACATGCTGCAGCGCTTCTGGCTGGCCGACCTCCCGGTCCGTGAGACGGTGGAGGCGGGGGCGTCCCGGGCCGCGGGCGGCGCCCGTCCGGCCGTTCGGGAGCCTGCCGTCCGTCCGGCGGCGGAGTCGGCCGGGGAGCCGGCGGCCGAGGCGTCGGGGGCCTGAGCGCGCCCGTCCGCCCGACCGCAGTCCGTACCCGTACCCGCACCGCCCGCAGGATTCGAGGAGACCCGTGAAGATCGGCATCGTCTGCCCGTACGACTGGGACGTCCCCGGTGGCGTGCAGTTCCACATCCGGGACCTCGCCGAGCACCTGATCGGCCTGGGCCACGAGGTGTCGGTGCTGGCGCCGGCCGAGGACGACGAGGCGCTGCCGCCGTACGTGGTGTCGGCGGGGCGGGCGGTGGCGGTGCCGTACAACGGCTCGGTGGCGCGGCTGAGCTTCGGGATCCTGTCGGCGGCCCGGGTGCGGCGGTGGCTGCACGAGGGGCGGTTCGACATCCTGCACGTGCACGAGCCGGCCTCGCCGAGCCTGTCGATGCTGGCGGCGTGGTCGGCGTCGGGGCCGATGGTGGGCACCTTCCACACCTCGAACCCGCGCTCGCGGGCGATGATCGCGGCCTCGCCGATCCTGCAGCCGGGGCTGGAGAAGATGCGGGCGCGGATCGCGGTGAGCGAGTACGCGCGGCGCACCCTGGTGGAGCACCTGGGCGGGGACGCGGTGGTGATCCCCAACGGCGTGGACGTGGGCTTCTTCGCCGGCGCGGAGCCGGACGAGCGGTGGAGCGGCGGCGCGGCCGAGGGGCGGCCGGGGACGATCGGCTTCATCGGCCGGATCAACGAGCCGCGCAAGGGGCTGCCGACGCTTCTGGCGGCGCTGCCGCGGATCCTCGCGGAGCGGCCGGGGGTGCGGCTGCTGGTGGCGGGCAAGGGCGACGAGGAGGAGGCGGTCGCCGGGCTGGCGCCGGAGGTCCGGGCGCAGGTGGAGTTCCTGGGCATGGTGAGCGACCGGGACAAGGCCCGGCTGCTGCGCAGCGTGGACCTGTACGTGGCGCCGAACACCGGCGGCGAGAGCTTCGGGATCATCCTGGTCGAGGCGATGTCGGCGGGGGCGCCGGTGCTGGCGAGCGACCTGGACGCGTTCAAGCAGGTGCTGGACGGCGGGGACGCGGGCGAGCTGTTCCCGGTGGAGGACGCGGACGCGCTGGCGCGCACCGCGGTGCGGCTGCTCGGGGATCCGGCGCGGCTGGAGGAGCTGCGCAAGGCGGCGTCGCGGCACGTGCGGCGGTTCGACTGGTCGACGGTGGGCGCGGACATCCTGGCCGTGTACGAGACGGTGACGGCGGGGGAGGCCGCGGTGGTGGAGGACGAGCGCAGCGGGCGGCGCGGCCGGTTCGGGCTGGCCCGGGACTGAACGGGCGGCGGGCGCGGTTAAGGTCGGACGGTTCCACCGTCCGCAGTCCCCGTGTCCCTGGAGGGCCCGATGCCGCAGATCTCCGTCGACTACTCCCCGAGCCTGGCCGCTTCCTTCGACCGCCGTGAGCTGGGCCTGGCGATCAACCGGCTGGCGGTGGAGACCATCGCCGCCCAGCCGGAGGGCTGCAAGACGATCTTCCGGCCGACCGACCCGGAGGTCGTGGTCGGCTTCGGCGAGCGCCCCGAGGCGCAGGTGTTCGTCCAGTTCCAGATCTTCCCGGGGCGCAGCCCGGAGGCGAAGTCGGCGCTCACCGAGGGGGTGCTGGCGCTGCTGGCGGAGCGGGTGAAGCCGGCGCCGGGGGAGCGGCTGCACCTGGCGGTGGACGTGCGCGACATCGACCGCGAGGCGTACCGGAACACCGCGATCGAGGGGTGAACCGGGGGCACCCGGTAGCGTAGCGCCCCGTGACTACCTGGATCTGGGCCGGCGTGGCCGTGGTGCTGTTCGGCATGTACCTGAGTTGGACGGCCGGAAGGCTGGACCGGCTGCACGCCCGGATCGACGCCGCCCGTGCGGCGCTGGACGCGCAGCTGGTCCGCCGGGCGTCGGTGGCGATGGAGCTGGCGACGTCGTCGCTGCTGGATCCGGCGGCGTCGTTGCTGCTGCTGGACGCGGCGCACGCGGCGCGGCAGGCGGAGGACGAGCAGCGCGAGGTGGCGGAGAGTCAGCTGAGCCTGGCGCTGCGGGCGGTGTTCGCGGAGTCGGAGCAGGTGGCGGCGCTGGTGGCGGAGCCGGGCGGCGAGGACGCGGTGCGGGATCTGACGGCGGCGGTGCGGCGGGTGCCGATGGCGCGGCGGTTCCACAACGACGCGGTGCGGGCGGCGCGGGCGGTGCGCGAGCACCGGCTGGTGCGGTACTTCCGGCTGGCGGGCAAGGCGCCGTTCCCGATGGCCTTCGAGATGGACGACGCGCCGCCGGTGGCGCTCACTCCTGAGGGTGCTCCGGCCTAGGCCGTGCCTGGCGGCACCTGTCCGTGGCACCCGCTCCACCTGCGGTGGCGGCTTGCCCCGGATACGGCCTCTTTGTCGTATCCCACCGGACCGGCTGGACTTGGTGGCGCATGGAGGGCCGGTTTCTTCCGCCTACCATAGGGCGATAGCACTGGTTCATCTTCGAGTGAGGTCTCACGTGTCCACCACCCCCACCACCGCAGACCAGCCGCAGATCGGTACCGCCCGGGTGAAGCGCGGCATGGCCGAGCAGCTCAAGGGCGGTGTGATCATGGACGTGGTCAACGCCGAGCAGGCCAAGATCGCCGAGGACGCCGGCGCTGTGGCCGTCATGGCCCTGGAGCGGGTGCCGGCCGACATCCGCAAGGACGGCGGCGTGGCGCGCATGTCGGACCCGAACATGATCGAGGAGATCATCGGCGCGGTCTCGATCCCGGTCATGGCGAAGTCCCGGATCGGCCACTTCGTCGAGGCCCAGGTCCTGCAGTCGCTGGGTGTCGACTACATCGACGAGTCCGAGGTGCTGACCCCGGCCGACGAGGTCAACCACTCCGACAAGTGGGCCTTCACCACCCCCTTCGTCTGCGGTGCCACCAACCTGGGCGAGGCGCTGCGCCGCATCGCCGAGGGCGCGGCCATGATCCGCTCCAAGGGCGAGGCCGGCACCGGCAACGTCGTCGAGGCGGTCCGCCACCTGCGCCAGATCAAGAACGAGATCGGCCACCTGCGCGCCCTGGACCACAACGAGCTGTTCGCCGCCGCCAAGGAGCTGCGCGCCCCGTACGAGCTGGTCAAGGAGGTCGCCGAGCTCGGCAAGCTGCCGGTCGTGCTGTTCTCCGCCGGTGGCGTGGCCACCCCGGCCGACGCCGCGCTGATGCGCCAGCTGGGTGCCGAGGGCGTCTTCGTCGGCTCGGGCATCTTCAAGTCGGGCGACCCGGCCAAGCGCGCCGCCGCGATCGTCAAGGCCACCACCTTCTTCGACGACCCGAAGATCATCGCCGACGCCTCCCGCAACCTGGGCGAGGCCATGGTCGGCATCAACTGCGACACCCTGCCGGAGAGCGAGCGGTACGCCAACCGCGGCTGGTAATGCGCTGTGGACGGCCCGCCGCGCGGTGAGATCATCGGCGCGGCGGGCCGCCGTGCGTCGTCGAGTTCGAGAGTCAAGAGGTACGAGAAGTGTCCACTCCAGTCATCGGCGTCCTCGCCCTCCAGGGTGATGTCCGCGAGCACCTGGTCGCCCTGGCCGAGGCCGACGCGCTGGCGCGTCCGGTCCGTCGCGCGGAGGAGCTGGCCGAGGTCGACGCGCTGGTGATCCCCGGCGGGGAGTCCACCACGATGTCCAAGCTGGCGCTGCTGTTCGGCGTGATGGACCCGCTGCGCGAGCGGGTCGCCGCCGGCATGCCGGTGTACGGGACCTGCGCCGGCATGATCATGCTGGCCGACAAGATCCTGGACGGGCGCGAGGACCAGGAGACGGTCGGCGGCATCGACATGACGGTGCGCCGCAACGCCTTCGGCCGCCAGAACGAGTCCTTCGAGTCCGGCATCGCCTTCCGCGGCCTGGACGACGCCCCGGTGCACGGCGTGTTCATCCGCGCCCCCTGGGTGGAGTCGGTCGGCGCGGCCGTCGAGGTGCTGGCCGAGCTGCCGGCCGCCGACGGCCCGGAGAGCCGGATCGTGGCCGTGCGCCAGGGCAACCTGCTGGCCACCTCGTTCCACCCGGAGCTCACCGGCGACCACCGGGTGCACGCCTACTTCGTGCGCATGGTCGAGGAGCACCTCGTCGCCGCGTGACCGCGCGTGCGTGACCGTGTGCGGTCCGGCGGCGGCCGCACCGGTAAGATCTCATCTGTTCATTTCCCTTTGGCGACGTAAAGGAGCTGGCGATGTCCGGCCACTCTAAGTGGGCTACCACCAAGCACAAGAAGGCCGTGATCGACGCCAAGCGCGGCAAGCTCTTCGCCAAGATGATCAAGAACATCGAGGTGGCGGCGCGCACCGGCGGCCCCGACCCGGCCGGCAACCCGACGCTCTACGACGCCATCCAGAAGGCGAAGAAGAGCTCGGTCCCGATCGACAACATCAACCGCGCCGTCAAGCGCGGTGGCGGCCTGGAGGCCGGCGGAGCCGACTACCAGACCATCATGTACGAGGGCTACGGCCCGAACGGTGTCGCGGTGCTCATCGAGTGCCTCACCGACAACCGCAACCGTGCCGCCTCCGACGTGCGCGTGGCGATGACCCGCAACGGCGGCTCGATGGCCGACCCGGGCTCGGTCTCCTACCTGTTCACCCGCAAGGGCGTCGTGATCGTCCCCAAGGCGGACGGCGTGGACGAGGACAAGCTCTTCGAGGTCGTCCTGGACCAGGAGCCCGAGGAGATCAACGACCTCGGCGACTCCTTCGAGATCGTCTCCGAGGCCTCCCGGATGGTCGCCGTCCGCACCGCCCTGGTGGACGCCGGCGTCGACTACGACTCGGCCGAGGCCAACTTCCTGCCGAGCATGCAGGTCGAGCTGGACGTCGACGGCGCCCGCAAGATCCTGAAGCTGATCGACGCCCTCGAGGACAGCGACGACGTGCAGAACGTCTTCGCCAACTTCGACATCAGCGACGAGGTCGGTGCGCAGCTCGACGCCGAGTGATCGTGCCCCCTCCCGGCCCGGCGGTCCCCAGGAC
>NZ_JBHVRK010000008.1:75834-102984 GCF_042885845.1 Kitasatospora sp. NPDC058032
TGACCAGCCTCTTCTTCATCATCTTCTCCCAAAACAACAACAACCGCGTGGGGGTGGGCCCCCCCCCCCCCCGCGGGCCCCCCCCCCCCCCCCCCCCCCGGGGCCCCCCCCCCCCCCCGGGCCGGTGTCGTTCGGGGCGCTGTCGGTGGTGGCGGGTAGCCTTCGCAGGTCGGAGGAGATCGTGAGGGGAGGGGGAGCCTTGGTACGGGTGCTGGGTGTCGACCCTGGGCTGACCAGGTGCGGCGTCGGCGTGGTCGAGGGCGCGCCGGGCCGGCCGCTGCGGATGGCCGGCGTCGGTGTGGTGCGCACCCCCGCCGAGGCGGAGATCGGGCACCGGCTGCTGTTGGTCGAGCAGGGTATCGAGGCCTGGCTGGACGAGCACCGGCCCGACCTGGTGGCCGTCGAGCGGGTCTTCGCCCAGCACAACGTCCGCACCGTGATGGGCACGGCGCAGGCCAGCGCGGTGGCGATGCTCTGCGCGACCCGGCGCGGCATACCGGTCACCCTGCACACCCCCAGCGAGGTCAAGGCCGCCGTCACCGGCTCGGGCCGGGCCGACAAGGCGCAGGTCACGGCCATGGTGCAGCGGCTGCTGCGGCTGGACGCGCCCCCCAAACCGGCCGACGCCGCCGACGCGCTGGCGCTGGCCATCTGCCACATCTGGCGCGGCGGCGCCGCCAACCGCCTGGAGGCCGCGATCCTGGCGGCCCGTACCAGCTCCCCGCACGGCCCGAGAGGAACCATCCGATGATCGCCTTCGTGCAAGGACCCGTGGCGGCGCTGTCCGGCGGCGTCGCGGTGGTCGAGGTCGGCGGGGTCGGCATGGCCGTGCAGTGCACCCCGAACACCATGGCCGCTCTGCGGCTGGGGGAGCCGGCCCGGCTGGCGACCTCGTTGGTGGTCCGGGAGGACTCGCTGACCCTGTTCGGCTTCGCGGACGACGACGAGCGGGCGATCTTCGAGATCCTGCAGGCGGCGCCGGGCGTCGGCCCCAAGCTCGCCCAGGCGATCCTGGGTGTGCACAGCCCCGACGCGCTGCGCCTCGCGGTCGCGAACGGCGACGAGAAGGCGCTGGTGGCGGTGCCCGGCATCGGCAAGGCCAAGGCGGCCAAGCTGCTGCTGGAGTACAAGGACAAGCTGGGCGCCCCGCACGGCGCGGTCCCCGCGCAGAAGCCGGTCGCCACCGGGCCGGCGCCGTGGAGCGAGCAGCTGCACTCCGCCCTGGTCGGCCTCGGCTACGCGCCGCGCGAGGCGGACGAGGCGGTCGCCGCCGTCACCCCGCAGGCCGAGGCGCAGCCGGTGCCGGACGTCGGCGCGCTGCTGCGGCTGGCGCTGCGCGGACTCAACCGTTCTCGCTGAAGCCATCTGACGACCTGTCCTTTTGTCGACACCGCCGACGCCGAGGACGCCGACAACGCCGACGACACCGATGTGGGAGCCGCCTCCGATGAGCCCGTACGACTCCGAGCCCGCCGACCGGCTGGTGACCGCCGCCGCCGACGGTGAGGACCAGGCCGTCGAGGCGGCGCTGCGCCCCCGGCTGCTGGACGAGTTCATCGGCCAGGAGCGGGTGCGCGAGCAGTTGTCGCTGGTACTGCAGGCGGCCCGCAAGCGCGGCGCGGCCCCCGACCACGTGCTGCTCAGCGGCCCGCCCGGGCTCGGCAAGACCACCCTGTCGATGATCATCGCGGCCGAGCTGGGCGCCCCGATCCGGATCACCTCGGGGCCGGCGATCCAGCACGCGGGCGACCTCGCGGCGATCCTCTCCTCGCTCGCCGAGGGGGAGGTGCTGTTCCTCGACGAGATCCACCGGATGTCCCGGCCCGCCGAGGAGATGCTCTACATGGCGATGGAGGACTTCCGGGTCGACGTGATCGTCGGCAAGGGGCCCGGCGCGACCGCCATCCCGCTGGAGCTGCCGCCGTTCACCCTGGTCGGCGCGACCACCCGGGCCGGTCTGCTTCCGCCGCCGCTGCGTGACCGCTTCGGCTTCACCGGACACATGGAGTTCTACGCGCCCGCCGAGCTGCAGCGGGTGGTGCACCGCTCGGCCGCGCTGCTGGACGTGGAGATCGACCCGGCCGGCGCCGCCGAGATCGCCGGCCGCTCCCGTGGCACGCCGCGCATCGCCAACCGGCTGCTGCGCCGGGTGCGCGACTACGCGCAGGTGCGGCACGACGGCGTGATCACCCCCGCGATCGCGGGCCAGGCGCTGGACGTCTACGAGGTGGACGCCCGTGGTCTGGACCGGCTGGACCGGGCGGTGCTGGACGCGCTGCTGCGGCTGTTCGGCGGCGGCCCGGTCGGGCTGTCGACCCTGGCGGTCGCGGTGGGGGAGGAGGCCGAGACGGTCGAGGAGGTCGCCGAACCGTTCCTGGTCCGCGAGGGTCTGTTGGCCCGCACCCCGCGCGGGCGGATCGCCACCGCCGCGGCCTGGCGGCACCTGGGGCTCACCCCGCCGGCGCAGCCCGGACGCGCCGCGGCGGCCCCCCAGCCGGAGCTGTTCGCCCCGGACGGGGAGGGCGGATCCGGCCAGGGCTGACGACGCGCCGCCCGGTCAGGGCCGAACGGGTGATGTCGGAGCGTGTGCGGACCATGTGCGTCCGCCGCCCGGGGCGCCTGCGGAAGTCGGGGAAGAAGTCCGGGGAAACTGTGCAGGCGGAGGGTCGCCACTTTCGGCGGCATGATGCGATGCTTGGCGTTGTCCGATCAGTTCGGGGTCGCCTAGACTCCGCCGGACCGCCCCTCTCACCCGACGGGACGACCATTACCACACAGGCCGCCGGCCGGCGGCCCGTAAAGGACCCTGGCTGCAGTGAACCTCATCATCCTCCTCCTCCCGATCCTCGCCATCGTGCTCATGTTCCGGGCGCAGAAGAAGCGCCAGGCGCAGATGACCCAGATGCAGACGGCGCTCGAGCCGGGGGCGGGCGTGCGGACCATCGGCGGCCTGTACGCGCAGGTGAAGGCGGTCAACGAGGAGACCGTCGAGCTGGAGATCGCGCCGGGCGTGGTCACCCACTTCACCAAGAACGCGATCGCGGCGGTTCTGGACCCCGCCGAGTACGACGCGATCATCAACGGTCGCCCGGCCGAGGACGAGGGGGTCGACGCCTCGGACGAGGACGTCGAGGTCGAGGCCGGGTCGGCCGACGCGAAGCCGCTGTCGTTCAGCAAGGACGACGCCGACAAGGGCGACGCGAAGGCCGAGGCCGAGGGCGGGGCTCCCGCGAGCAAGTAGTACGGTCGGGCACCCGCCCGGCTGCGCGGCGTTGTGCCGCGAGCCCACAGGACTCAGGGCCGCAGTTCCGCCATTACCCCGCCCAGCCGCGTGCTGGGCGGGGGTCGGTGGGGGGAAGTGGCATGGACAGGGAGAAACGAGCAAGGTGGCAACACCCAAGTCGCGCCCGCGCGACGGTTACCCAGGGCGGGCGCTGGCCCTCATCCTGGTCGTCACCGTCGGACTGGTCGCCCTCATGTTCGGGACGGGCAACACCAAGCCCCGGCTCGGTATCGACCTCGCCGGCGGTACCAGCATCACGCTGAGCGCGAAGTCGACCGACCCCAAGGCGATCAACAAGTCCAACATGGACATCGCCACCGGGATCATCGAGCAGCGCGTCAACGGTATGGGCGTCTCCGAGGCGGAGGTCCAGACCCAGGGCGACCGCAACATCATCGTGAACATCCCCAAGGGCGGTGACAAGCAGAGCGCCGCCGACCAGGTCGGCACCACCGCGAAGCTCTACTTCCGCCCGGTCCTGGCCCTGGCCCCCAGCGGAATCCAGGCCCCGGCGCCGACCGCGACCCCGTCCGCGGGCGCGAGCGGTACCCCGAGCGCCGCCGCCACCCCGAGCGGGACCGCGGCCGCCACCGGCACCCCGAGCGCCGCCGCGACCGGTACGCCGAGTGCGAGCGCCACCAAGCAGGGCCGCCCGGCCGGTGAGGCCCTCGCGGCCGACAACCCGACCACCCCCGCGGCCACCACCGCCGGCACCCCCGCCGCCACCGGCGCCCCGAGCGCCGCCGCGACCGACCCGGCGGCCACGCCGGACCTCTCCGCGGCGATGACCTCGGGCACCGTCCCGCCGGAGCTGGCCGCCCAGTTCGGCTCGCTGGACTGCACCAAGCCGGAGCAGCGGAACAAGAACTACCAGAGCGCCGAGGGCGCGCCGACCGTCGCCTGCACGCAGAAGGACGAGAACGGCGCCTACTACAAGCTGGCGCTGGGCCCGGTCGCGGTCATGGGGGCGGACGTCTCCAAGGCGCAGGCCACCATCGACACCCAGCAGGGCGGCGGCTGGCAGGTCCAGCTGCAGTTCAACGGCAAGGGCACCGACGCGTTCACCGCCGTCACCGGTCAGCTCGCCACCCAGCCCGACCCGACCAACCAGTTCGCCATCGTGCTGGACGGCCAGGTCGTCTCCCACCCGTACGTGCGCAGCGCCATCCCCGGCGGCTCGGCCGTGATCTCCGGCAACTTCAGCCAGACCGAGGCGCAGAGCCTGGCCAACGTGCTGAGCTTCGGCGCCCTGCCGCTGGAGTTCACCACCAGCGACGTCACCACCGTCTCCCCGCAGCTCGGCGGTGACCAGCTGAAGGCCGGTCTGATCGCCGGTCTGATCGGCATGATCCTGGTGGTCGCCTACTCGCTGCTCTACTACCGGGGCCTGGGCCTGATCTCGATCGCCGGTCTGCTCGTCTCGGCGGCGCTGACCTACTCGATCATGAGCCTGCTCGGCGCGGGGATCGGCTTCGCGCTGAACCTGCCGGCGGTCTGCGGCGCCATCGTCGCGATCGGTATCACCGCCGACTCCTTCATCGTGTACTTCGAGCGCATCCGCGACGAGGTCCGCGAGGGCGCCTCGCTGCGCCCGGCGGTCCAGCGGGCCTGGCCGCGCGCCCGGCGCACCATCCTGGTGTCGGACTTCGTCTCCTTCCTCTGTGCCGCCGTGCTCTACCTGGTCTCGGTCGGCAAGGTGCAGGGCTTCGCGTTCACGCTGGGCCTGACCACGGCGCTCGACGTCGTCGTCATCTTCCTGTTCACCAAGCCGCTGATCACGCTGCTGGCCCGCCGGAAGTTCTTCTCCGAGGGTCACCCGTGGTCCGGCCTGGACCCGAAGCGGCTGGGCGCCCGCCCGCCGCTGCGCAGCACCCGCCGTCGTTCCCCCTCGTCCTCCGCCGCCGTGAAGGGGGCCTGACACCGTGTCGCGCTTCTCCAATCTGGGCCACAAGCTCTACCAGGGCGAAATCAGCTTCGACTTCGTCGGCCGGCGCAAGCTCTGGTACAGCATCTCCGCGGTGATCGTCCTGGTCGCCGGGATCGGCCTGGCGATGGGCCTGCACCTGGGCATCGAGTTCAAGGGCGGCTCGGTCTACACCGTGACCAAGCCGGGCCTGACGGTGTCGCAGACCCAGGAGGCGGTCGACAAGATCGTCTCCTCGCACCCGCTGGTGCAGTCGACCGACAACGGCAAGATCCGCATCCAGGTCTCCTCGGAGGACAAGACCACTTCCGCCGAGGTCACCGGCAAGCTCTCGCAGGAGCTCGGCGTCCCGGTCGGCGAGATCGAGGCCCAGGTGATCGGCCCCAGCTGGGGTGAGCAGATCTCCAACAAGGCGCTCACCGGCCTGGTCATCTTCATGATCCTGGTGACGATCTACCTGGCGATCGCCTTCGAGTGGCGGATGGCGGTGGCCGCCCTGGTCGCCCTCATCCACGACCTCCTGATCACCATCGGCGTCTACGCCCTGGTGGGCTTCGAGGTCACCCCGGGCACCGTGATCGGCTTCCTGACCATCCTCGGTTACTCCCTCTACGACACGGTCGTCGTCTTCGACACCGTGAAGGAGAACACCAAGGGGATCACCAAGCAGAACAAGCTCACCTACAGCGACGCGGCCAACGCGGGCCTCAACCAGACCCTGGTCCGCTCGCTCAACACCACCGTGGTCGCGCTGCTCCCGGTGGCGGCGCTGCTGTTCATCGGCGGCGGCCTGCTGGGCGCCGGCACCCTGAACGACATCTCGCTGGCGCTGTTCATCGGTCTGGCCGCCGGTGCCTACTCGTCGATCTGCGTCGCCACCCCGCTGCTCGCGCAGCTCAAGGAGGAGGCGCCGGAGATGAAGGCCCTGGCCAAGCGGGTCGCCCAGCGCCGCGCCGCCGACGCCAAGGCCGCCGCGGCCAAGGAGGCCGGCGAGGCGGGCGAGGCCGAGGAGATCGCCGACGAGGACCTGCCGGCGGGTATGGTCGGTCAGCGCGGGCGCCCGGCCGGCACCACGCGTGCCAAGGGCCGTCCGTCCACCAAGCGCTGACCGCCGCCGACCGTAAGGACCCTTCGTGACCACCGCCGACACCCCCCTGGCCGAGCTGCTCACCAGCCGGATCCGGGACGTCCAGGACTACCCGAAGCCGGGCGTGCTGTTCAAGGACATCGCGCCGCTGCTCGCCGACGCCGAGGCCTTCGGCGCGCTCACCCGGGCGCTCGCCGGCCGGGCCGCGGAGCTCGGGGCCACCAAGGTGGTCGGCCTGGAGGCGCGCGGTTTCGTCCTGGCCGCCCCGGCGGCCTTCGCGGCCGGGCTCGGCTTCGTGCCGATCCGCAAGCAGGGCAAGCTGCCCGGCGAGGTGTTCCGCCGCTCCTACGAGCTGGAGTACGGCTCGGCGACGCTGGAGGTCCAGTGCGACGCCTTCGCGCCCGGTGAGCGGGTGCTGGTGGTGGACGACGTGCTCGCCACCGGCGGGACCATCGGTGCCTCGCTGGACCTGGTCAAGGAGGCCGGGGCCGAGCTGGCCGGTGTGGTCGTGCTGATGGAGCTGGGCTTCCTCGACGGCCGCGAGCGGCTGGCGCCGCACCTGGGCAGTGCTCCGCTGGAGACGCTGGTCACGGTCTGAAGTCCCGCAGGGCCCATCGAACGGCGGGCGGCGGTCGGAATGCTCCGGCCGCCGCCCGCCGTTGTGTCAGGCGTGTGTCCGCCACGTGTGCGGGCCCGGCCGACCGAACGTCCTGACGCCGGGCTCGGTACCATGAAGATTCATCCCCTCCCGGTTGCGCGAGCCGTGCGGCGCCCGCGGGGGGCAGGCCGAGCGCCCTGAGGAGTGTCCTTGCCCGACGAGGTTGTGCCCACGGCGGCTGCGGCCGCCCCCGAGAACCGGCCCACGGCCTCGGGGGCCACCCCGGCACGCCCGGCGCCGACCCCGTCCCGCCCGTCCGCCCCGGTCGGCCGGGCCGCCTCCGCCGGCGGCATGCGGGCCCGCCTCGCCCGCCTCGGCGGCCAGCGCTCCAGCGTGCTCAACCCCGTGCTGGAGCCGCTCTTCCGCTCCATCCGGGCCAACGACCCCAAGGCCGACCCGGCGCTGCTGCGCGACATCGAGAAGGCGTACGCGGTCGCCGAGAAGTGGCACCGCGGGCAGAAGCGCAAGAGCGGCGACCCGTACATCACCCACCCACTGGCGGTCGCGACCATCCTGGCCGAGCTCGGCATGGACGCCCCGACCCTGATGGCCGGGCTGCTGCACGACACCGTCGAGGACACCGACTACGGCCTGGAGACCCTGCGCAAGGACTTCGGCGACTCGGTGGCCCTGCTGGTGGACGGCGTCACCAAGCTGGACCGGGTCAAGTTCGGCGAGGCCGCCCAGGCCGAGACGGTGCGCAAGATGGTCGTCGCGATGGCCAAGGACCCCCGGGTCCTGGTGATCAAGCTGGCCGACCGCCTGCACAACATGCGCACCATGCGCTACCTCAAGCGGGAGAAGCAGGAGAAGAAGGCCCGCGAGACCCTGGAGATCTACGCCCCGCTGGCGCACCGGCTGGGCATGAACACCATCAAGTGGGAGCTGGAGGACCTCGCCTTCGCGATCCTCTACCCCAAGATGTACGACGAGATCGTCCGGCTGGTCGCCGAGCGCGCCCCCAAGCGGGACGAGTACCTGGCGACCGTCATCGACCAGGTCCAGGGCGACCTGCGCGGCGCCCGGATCACCGCCTCCGTCACCGGCCGGCCGAAGCACTACTACTCGGTCTACCAGAAGATGATCGTCCGGGGCCGGGACTTCGCCGAGATCTACGACCTGGTGGGCATCCGGGTCCTGGTCGACACCGTCCGCGACTGCTACGCGGCGCTGGGCACCATCCACGCGCGGTGGAACCCGGTGCCGGGGCGGTTCAAGGACTACATCGCGATGCCCAAGTTCAACATGTACCAGTCGCTGCACACCACGGTGATCGGTCCCGGGGGCAAGCCCGTCGAGCTGCAGATCCGCACCTTCGACATGCACCGCCGCGCCGAGTACGGCATCGCCGCGCACTGGAAGTACAAGCAGCGCGCGGTGGCCGGCGCGTCCAAGGTGCGCACCGACACCCCGACCCAGACCCGCAAGGACGACAAGGCCGGCGCCGTCAACGAGATGGCCTGGCTGCGGCAGCTGCTGGACTGGCAGAAGGAGACCGCCGACCCCAGCGAGTTCCTGGAGTCGCTCCGCTTCGACCTGGCCAGCAACGAGGTCTTCGTCTTCACCCCCAAGGGCGACGTCATAGCCCTGCCGGCCGGGGCCACCCCGGTGGACTTCGCGTTCGCGGTGCACACCGAGGTCGGTTACCGCACCATCGGGGCCCGGGTGAACGGGCGGCTGGTGCCGCTGGAGTCGACCCTGGAGAACGGCGACACCGTCGAGGTGTTCACCTCCAAGGCGGAGAACGCCGGGCCGTCCCGGGACTGGCTGGGCTTCGTCAAGTCCCCGCGCGCCCGCAACAAGATCCGCGCCTGGTTCTCCAAGGAGCGCCGCGAGGAGGCGATCGAGCAGGGCAAGGAGGCCATCGCCCGCGCGATGCGCAAGCAGGGCCTGCCGATCCAGCGGATCCTCACCGGCGACTCGCTGGTCACCCTCGCCCACGAGATGCGCTACCCGGACATCTCCTCGCTGTACGCGGCGATCGGCGAGGGCCACGTCACCGCGCAGAGCATCGTCCAGAAGCTGGTGCAGGCGCTCGGCGGCGAGGAGGGTGCTACCGAGGACCTCGCCGAGACGGCCACCCCGACCCACGACAACCGGCGCGCGGTGCGCCGCCGGGCCAAGGGCGACCCGGGTGTGATCGTCAAGGGCGTCGAGGACGTCTGGGTCAAGCTGTCGCGCTGCTGCACCCCGGTGCCGGGCGATGCCATCGTCGGCTTCGTCACCCGCGGCAACGGCGTCTCGGTGCACCGCGCCGACTGCGTCAACGTCGACGCGCTCAGCCAGCAGCCCGAGCGGATGATCGAGGTCGACTGGGCGGCCACCCAGTCGTCGGTCTTCCTGGTGGCCATCCAGGTCGAGGCGCTGGACCGCTCCCGGCTGCTCTCGGACGTCACCCGGGTGCTGTCCGACCAGCACGTCAACATCCTGTCGGCGGCGGTGCAGACCTCCCGCGACCGGGTGGCGATGAGCCGCTTCACCTTCGAGATGGGCGACCCCAAGCACCTGGGCCACGTCCTCAAGGCGGTCCGCGGCGTCGAGGGCGTCTACGACGTCTACCGCGTCACCTCGGCCCGCAAGTAGCCGAGCCGCACGAGCCGCACGCGGCCGTGCGACGCGAAGGGCCCCCGGGGATCGCTCCCCGGGGGCCCTTCGCGTGGTGTCCGCGGCCGGATCAGCCGCTGAACTCCTCCTGGCCTCGGTGCACCTGCTCCAGCAGCTCCTGGACGCCGGCCAGCTCCGACTCCAGCTTGGCCGCCTTGGCGGCGTTGCCGGCCGCGCGGGCCTTGTCCAGGTCGGTGCGCAGCTTGTCCGCCTTGGCCTGGAACAGGCCGGCCATGCCGGCCGCGCGGGCCTTGGCCTCCGGGTTGGAGCGCTTCCACTCGGCGTCCTCGGCCTCGCGGATGGCGCGCTCGACCGCGTTCAGCCGGCCGTCCAGCTTCGGGCGGACGTCGCGCGGCACGTGGCCGATCGCCTCCCAGCGCTCGTTGACCTCGCGCAGCGCCGCCTTGGCCGCCTTGAGGTCGGTGATCGGCAGGATCGTCTCGGCCTCGGCCGCCAGCGCCTCCTTGAGCTTCTGGTTGGCGACCTGCTCGGCGTCACGCTCGCTGAACACCGCGCTGCGCGCCTGGAAGAAGACGTCCTGGGCGCCGCGGAACCGCGCCCACAGCTCGTCCTCGACGTCGCGCTGGGCGCGGCCGGCGGCCTTCCAGCGCGCCATCAGGTCGCGGTAGCCGGCCGCGGTGTCGCCCCACTCGGTCGACGAGGAGAGCGCCTCGGCCTCGGCGACCAGCTGCTCCTTGGTGAGCCGGGCCTGCTCGCGCTCGGCGTCCAGCGCCGCGAAGTGCGACTTGCGGTGCTTGGAGAAGACCGAGCGGGCGTGCGAGAAGCGGTGCCACAGCTCGTCGTCGCTCTTGCGGTCCAGCCGGGGCAGGCCCTTCCAGGTGTCCACCAGGGCGCGCAGCCGGTCGCCGGCCTCCCGCCACTGGGTGGACTCGGCGAGCTGCTCGGCCTCCGCGACCAGCGCCTCCTTGGCGGTGCGGGTCTCGTCCTGGGCCTTGGCCCGGGCGACCTTGCGCTGCTCGCGACGGCTCTCGATCTCGCCGGCGAGCGTGTCCAGCCGCTGGGCCAGTGCCGCCAGGTCGCCCACCGCGTGCGCCTCGGTGACCTGCTCGCGCAGGTGCTCCAGGGCGGCCTGGGCGTCCTTGGCGGCCAGGTCGGTGGTGCGCACCCGCTTCTCCAGCAGGCCGATCTCCACCTCGATGCCCTGGTACTTGCGCTCGAAGTAGGCGAGCGCCTCCTCGGGCGAGCCGGCCTGCCAGGAGCCGACGACGCGTTCGCCGTCCGCGGTCCTGACGTAGACCGTGCCCTGCTCGTCGACACGGCCCCACGGGTCGCTGCTCATAGCGCGTCCTCCACATGACGTCGCGCCCGCGCCGGGGCGGTACGCGTCCGTCGTCCACAGTTGATGTGCGGCGGACCGATGAGTCCGCCGTCCCCGTCCGCCGTGTTCTTCTGCTGCCGAGGGTGACGGCCGGCGGGTCTGGGCACCCTATACAACGCCAACATAGGCGACCAGGCCCGGTGCTGTCCGCATCCGGGCCGGGCGATTTCGGTCCGGGGCGGCCCGGGGATGCCGCGACGGCGCCCCCGGACCGCCCCGGAGCAGGTCAACCCTTGGCGGCGGTCACCGAGTTGAGGGTGACGTCGGCCATCGGGTGGCCGTCCCCGCCACCCTCCAGGGTGCCCGCGGCGGCGATCTTCTGGAGCACGTCCAGACCGCCGGTGATCGTGCCGAACGGGGTGTAGTTCGGCGACAGCTCGGTGTCCTTGTAGACCAGGAAGAACTGGCTGCCGTTGGTGCCCGGGCCGGCGTTGGCCATCGCCACGGTGCCGGCCGGGTACTTGGCGCCGGTGAGGTTCTCGTCGGCGAACTTGTAGCCGGGGCCGCCGGTGCCGCCGGGAGCGGTGGCACTGGCGGTCGGGTCGCCGCACTGCAGCACGAAGATGCCGCCGGTGGTGAGCCGGTGGCACTTGGTGTGGTCGAAGTACTGCTCGCCGGCCAGGAAGGCGAAGGAGTTCACCGTGTGCGGCGCCTTGGCGGCGTCCAGCGCCAGCGTCACCTTGCCGCAGTTGGTGTCCAGGGTCACGTTGTACGTGGCCTTGGTGTCGACGGTCATGGCCGGCTCGGCCTGCCACTGCTTGCCGTTCGGGGTGCCCGGCGCCGGCTCCCCGCAGCCCTCGACCGGCTTGCGGGTCGGCACGCTGGGCTCGGTCGGGGTCGGCGCGGCCTGCGCGGTGGCGCCGTCCTTCTTCTTGTCGTCCGAGTCGAACGCGCCGGTCGCGAAGAGGGTGCCACCACCCGCCAGCACGACCACGGCGAGTGACGCGCCGAGGATCGTGTTGCGCCGCTTGCGCGCGGCCGCCGCGGCGAGCCGGCGCTCCTGCTGGCGCTCGTACTTGTCCCGGGCGAGCTGCCGCCGCCGCTGTTCGCTGCTGACCACCGGCTCTGTCTCCTACGGATGTGCTGATCGCGGATGTGGGGGCTTCGTCTGTGTGCGACGCCGATGCGGATCATCGCACTCATCGGCGGCCAAGTGTAGGGACCGCGACCGTAAGAACGGGGTGAACCGTTCAGCCCGAAGTGAACCTGTCACGCCGATCTGGTTCGCAACCGGGCCCGCACCGCCGGTAGGCTGCCCCTACATCACAGTTCGTAGCCGCAGCCGTAGCCGCCACGGCGAGGAACGCCGAAGACCCCGAAGACCGACACCGAAGGACGCGCGTGTTCATCGCCGGATTCCCCGCTGGAGCCTGGGGCACCAACTGCTACCTGGTCGCGCCGGGGCCGGGCGAGGAGTGCGTCATCGTCGATCCGGGCCACCAGGCCGCCGCCGGCGTCGACGAACTGGTCCGCGAGCACCGGCTCAAGCCGGTCGCGGTGCTGCTCACCCACGGCCACATCGACCACGTCGCCTCCGTGGTCCCGGTCTGCGGCGCCAAGGGCGTGCCGGCCTGGATCCACCCCGAGGACCGCTACATGATGAGCGACCCGGAGAAGGCGCTCGGCCGCTCCCTGGGCACCCAGCTGATGGGCGAGCTGACCGTCGGCGAGCCCGACGACGTGCGCGAGCTCACCGACGGCAGCGTGCTGGAACTGGCCGGCCTGTCCCTCACCGTCGACCACGCCCCCGGCCATACCAAGGGGTCGGTGACGTTCCGGACGCCCGGCGCCGAGGACCTTCCCCCGGTGCTCTTCTCGGGCGACCTGCTCTTCGCCGGCTCCATAGGGCGAACCGACCTCCCGGGCGGGGACGGCGAGGCGATCCTGCGCTCGCTGGCCCGGGTGTGCCTGCCCCTCGACGACGCCACCGTGGTCCTCTCCGGCCACGGCGGACAGACCACCATCGGCCGCGAGCGCGCCACCAACCCCTACCTCCGGCAGGCAGCGGGGGCGGCCGGCGCCCCGGCTTTCCCGCGACGAGGAATGTGACGGAAGAGAAGTTGAGCACCTTCACCGCCCCCAAGGGCACCTACGACCTGCTGCCGCCCAGCTCGGCGACCTTCCTGGCGGTCCGCGAGGCGATCGCCGCCCCGGCCCGCCGGGCCGGTTACGGGTACATCGAGACCCCGGTCTTCGAGGACGTCAAGCTGTTCTCCCGCGGCGTCGGCGAGTCGACGGACATCGTCAGCAAGGAGATGTACACCCTCACCACCAAGGGCGGCGACGAGCTCGCGCTGCGCCCCGAGGGCACCGCCTCCGTGCTGCGCGCCGCGCTCCAGGCCAACCTGCACAAGCAGGGCAACCTGCCGGTCAAGCTCTGGTACTCCGGCTCCTACTACCGCTACGAGCGGGCGCAGAAGGGCCGCTACCGCCAGTTCTCGCAGGTCGGCGCGGAGGCGATCGGCGCCGAGGACCCGGCACTGGACGCCGAGCTGATCATCCTGGCCGACGACGCCTTCCGCACGCTCGGCCTGAGCGACTACCGCCTGCTGCTCAACAGCCTCGGCGACAAGCAGTGCCGCCCGGTCTACCGCGCCGCCCTGGTCGAGTTCCTGGCCGGCCTGGACCTCGACGAGGACACCCGCCGCCGCGCCGAGATCAACCCGCTGCGGGTGCTGGACGACAAGCGCGCGGACGTGCAGGCCCAGCTCGGCGGCGCCCCGATGCTGCGCGACTACCTCTGCGAGGACTGCAAGGCCTACGACGAGAAGGTCCGCGAGTTGCTGACCGCGAACGGCGTCGCCTTCGTCGACGACCCCAAGCTGGTCCGCGGCCTGGACTACTACACCCGGACCACCTTCGAGTTCGTGCACAACGGCCTCGGCGCCCAGTCCGCGATCGGCGGAGGCGGCCGCTACGACGGCCTGTCCGAGATGATCGGCGGCCCGGCGCTGCCCTCGGTCGGCTGGGCGCTCGGCGTGGACCGCACCTTCCTGGCCCTGGAGGCCGAGGGCGTCACCCTCGACCTGCCGGCCGCCACCTCCGTGTACGCCGTCGCGCTCGGCGAGGAGGCCAAGAACGTCCTGTTCGCCAAGGTGATCGAGCTGCGCCGGGCCGGCGTCGCCACCGACCTCGCCTTCGGCGTCAAGAGCATCAAGAACGCCATGAAGTCCGCCGACCGTTCCGGCGCCCGCTTCGCCCTCGTCGCGGGGGAGCGCGACCTCGCCGAGGGCGTCGTCCAGCTCAAGGACCTCACCACCGGCGAGCAGAACCCCGTCGCCCTCGACGCACTCGTCACCACCCTGAAGGAGAAGCAGCTGTGATCCGCACGCACGACGCGGGCACGCTCCGCCCGGAGCACGCAGGCACCACCGTCACCCTGGCCGGCTGGGTCGCCCGCCGCCGCGACCACGGCGGCGTGGCCTTCATCGACCTGCGCGACGCCTCCGGCACCGTGCAGATCGTGGTCCGCGACCTCGACTCGGTGCACGGCCTGCGGGCCGAGTACTGCGTCAAGGTGGTCGGCGACGTCCGGGTGCGGCCCGAGGGCAACGAGAACCCGGACATCCCGACCGGCGCCGTCGAGGTCGTCGTCAGCGAGATCGAGGTCCTCTCCGAGGCCGCGCCGCTGCCGTTCCCGGTCGCCGAGTACGAGCCCGGCACGGTCAACGAGGAGGTGCGCCTCCGCTACCGCTACCTCGACCTGCGCCGCGAGGGCCCGGCCAAGGGCCTGCGCCTGCGCTCCAAGGTCAACAACATCATCCGCCGGGTGATGGAGGAGAACGACTACCTCGACATCGAGACGCCGTACCTCACCCGCTCCACCCCCGAGGGCGCCCGCGACTTCCTCGTCCCGGTCCGCCTGCAGCCCGGCCACTGGTACGCCCTGCCGCAGTCGCCCCAGCTGTTCAAGCAGCTGCTGATGGTGGCCGGCATGGAGCGCTACTACCAGATCGCCCGCTGCTTCCGCGACGAGGACTTCCGCGCCGACCGCCAGCCGGAGTTCACCCAGCTGGACATCGAGGCCTCCTTCGTCGACCAGGAGGACATCCTGGCCCTCGGCGAGAAGATCATCGGCGCCGTCTGGCGCGAGGTCCACGGCTACGAGATCCCGAACCCGCTGCCGCGGATGACCTACGCCGACGCCATGGGCCGCTACGGCTCGGACAAGCCGGACGTCCGCTTCGGCCAGGAGCTCACCGACCTCACCGGGTACTTCCAGGGCACCGACTTCCGGGTCTTCCAGGCCCCGTACGTCGGCGCCGTGGTCATGCCCGGCGGTGCCTCGCAGCCGCGCAAGCAGCTCGACGCCTGGCAGGACTGGGCCAAGGCGCGCGGCGCCCGCGGCCTCGCCTACGTGCTGATCGACGCCGAGACCGGCGAGCTGCGCGGCCCGGTCGCCAAGAACCTCTCCGAGGAGCACCTGGCCGGCCTGGCCGCCGCCGCCGGCGCCAAGAACGGCGACGCGATCTTCTTCGCGGCCGGCAAGGAGCGCGCCTCCCAGGAGCTGCTCGGCGCCGCCCGTCTGGAGATCGGCCGCCGCTGCGAGCTGATCGACGAGTCCCAGTGGGCCTTCCTGTGGGTCGTCGACTTCCCGATGTTCGAGCCGATCGAGGACGACAAGGGCGCCTTCCAGGGCTGGCACGCCGTGCACCACCCCTTCACCGCCCCCACCGCGGAGTCGCTGGCCACCTTCGACACCGACCCGGGCAACGCCCTGTCCAACGCCTACGACCTGGTGCTCAACGGCTCGGAGCTGGGCGGCGGTTCGATCCGTATCCACCAGCGGGACGTGCAGAAGCGTGCGTTCGACGCGATCGGCCTCTCCGAGGAGGAGGCGGCCTCGCAGTTCGGCTTCCTGCTGGACGCCTTCAACTACGGCCCGCCGCCGCACGGTGGCGTCGCCTTCGGCCTGGACCGGATCGTCACCCTGCTCGGTGGGTACGACACCATCCGGGACGTCATCGCGTTCCCGAAGACGTCCACCGGCGGCGACCCGCTGACCGGTGCCCCCACCCCGATCACCCCGGCGCAGCGGCGCGAGGCCGGCGTCGACGCCCAGCCGAAGGCCCGCGAGGACGGCAAGTCGGAGGGCCAGCCCAAGGCCTGACACCCCGTCGGCCGACATCGGCTAACCTTTCACGGCCCCGGACGGTTTTCCGCTGTCCGGGGCCGGTCCACAACGGTGTGCGACAAAGAGAGGGTTCCCCTGTGAAGGTCAGTACCAGGATCGAGTGTCCCGAGGACGCGCCCGCCACCAGACGTGTTCACATGGCCGCCTTCCCCGGCCCCGACGAGGCAGACCTGGTCGACGCACTGCGCCGCGACCCGGCCTGGCTGCCCGACCTGTCGGTGGTCGCGGTCGACGACTCCGGGCTGGTGGTCGGCCACGCGCTGCTCACCCGGCTGCGGGTCGGCGAGGGCCGGGGGCTGGCGCTCGCGCCGGTCGCCGTGGCTCCCGAGTGGCAGCGCAAAGGGGTCGGCGAACTGGTGGTCAGGGCCGCGCTGACGGCCGCCGAGGAGGCCGGCGAGAAGCTCGTCGTCGTGCTCGGCGATCCCGACTACTACGGCCGATTCGGCTTCATCCCGGCCCAACGGCACGAGGTGAGCGGTCCGTTCGAGGTGCCCGGGGAGTACTTCCAGGCGCTCGCGCTGCCCGCGTACGACGGCTCCCCGCGGGGCCTGTGCCACTACCCCGAGCCCTTCGAGGCCGTCTAGCCCCCAGCCCGACGGCCGGCCCCTAGCCCGACGGGGCCGTCCAGGCCGAGCGAGCCGGCTTACCTCCGAGACCTATCGTGGCGCGGCAGCTGCGCACGAACGCGGTCATGGCGGGCGTCGGCTTCCGGTCCTTCGGCCAGTACAGCCCGACCTGGCTCGGGCTCAACCCCCGCACCGGCCGGTACGCGACATCCTCACGCGCTGCCAGCCGACTCATCGTCTCCGGGGCGAAACCGACGCCCTGGCCGCACACCACCGCGGCCAGCCACTCGTCGGTGTTGTGCGCCACCGCGCCGATCCGCACAGGTCGCCCGCCCCGCTCCCGGACCGCCAGCCAGTAGTCGCGCCAGTGCCCGGCCTCGTGCGGGATCGCCACGAAGGGCTCGTCGAGCAGCTCCTCGAAGTCGATCACCGCACGGGTGGCCAGCCGGTGCCCGGCCGGCAGCGCCGCGCAGCGCGCCTCCTCGCCCAGCACGGCCACCCCGTACCGCTCGGAGAGCGACGGCGGGGCGTGCCAGAGCGTCAGGTCGATCTCGCCGGAGGCCAGGCCCGAGGTCGGGTCGAACCAGTTGTTCTGCCGCAGCTCCACCTGCCAGCCCGGCATCCTGCGGGCGAAGTCCGTCACCGTGCGCCGGGACATCAGGTTGATGATGCCGCCCTCGAATCCCACCCGCAGCGTCGAGCCCTGGTCCGCCGCGGCCGACCGGGTGGCGCGCAGCGCCTCCTCCCAGCCCGTCAGCAGCGACCCGGCGTGCGCGGCCAGCGCCCAGCCGGCCCGCGTCGGGGCCATGCCGCGCCGCGACCGTTCGAACAGCTCCACCCCGAGCAGGCTCTCCAGCTGGCGGATCTGTTTGGTCAGCGTCGGCTGGGAGACGAACAGCCGGGCCGCCGCCGCGGTCAGCTGACCCTCCTCGCAGACCGCGGCGAAACTGCGCAGCAGGCGGGTGTCGACATCCATGCCCCCAGGTTATGGAACCGGAAATTGGACCCGTCCGGCAGGTCTGGGTCATGGTTGGTCGCTCGGTCCTCGGACCGGCCCGCGGGGGAGCCGGGCAGCGGCGGTTCAGGGGGCGGCCGCTGCCCGGCCGGTCCCCCCGACCTGCGGGAAGACGTTCCAGGACGTACGGTGAAGGGTCATCAGCACCCCACCGAACGGAGGCACCCGGGTGGCAGCGAAGGCCCAGCGCGAACAGAGCGCCCCGGACGGACGGACCGGCCCTGGCGAGCGCCTGGCGAGGAAGCCCTACGAGCAGGAACTGCTGCGGCTCCAGCACGAGCTGGTGAAGCTCCAGGAGTGGGTGCGCGCCGAGGGCGCCCGGCTGGTGGTGGTGTTCGAGGGGCGTGACGCGGCCGGCAAGGGCGGCGCGATCAAGCGGGTGACGGAGTTTCTGAACCCGCGCATCGCCCGGGTCGCCGCGCTGCCCGCGCCCACCGAGCGCCAGCGCACCCAGTGGTACTTCCAGCGCTACGTCGAGCACCTGCCGGCCGCCGGCGAGATCGTGCTGTTCGACCGCAGCTGGTACAACCGGGCCGGGGTGGAGAAGGTGATGGGCTTCTGCACCGAGGAGGAGTACTGGCAGTTCCTGCAGCAGTGCCCGACCTTCGAGCGGATGCTCACCGAGTCCGGCCTGCTGCTGCGCAAGTACTGGTTCTCGGTCAGCGACACCGAGCAGCAGCGGCGCTTCCGGGACCGTCTCGACGACCCGATGAAGCGGTGGAAGCTCTCGCCGATGGACGTCGAGTCGATCACCCGCTGGGAGGACTACTCGCGGGCCAAGGACGAGATGTTCCTGCACACCGACACCCCGGACTCCCCGTGGAACGTGGTGGAGAGCGACGACAAGCGGCGGGCCCGGATCAACATGATCGCCCACCTGCTCTCCACCCTGCCCTACCGCGAGGTGAAGCCGCCGCGGATCGAGCTGCCGCAGCGCCCGGCCTCGCGCGGCTACCAGCGGCCCCCGCGCGACCTCCAGCGCTACGTCCCGGACCACGCGGCGGGCCTCGGGGAGTAGCGCGGCGAGCAGCGGGGGCGTCGGGCCGGGCGCCGGCCGGGCCGTGCTGTCGGCGGGCTCGCATAGGCTTCCGGTGTGGACGAACCGGACCTCTTCACCGCCGCCGCCGAGGAACGCCAGAGCAAGGAGCCCGGCCGCGCGCCGCTCGCCGTACGGATGCGCCCGCGCACCCTCGACGAAGTGGCCGGCCAGCGGCAACTGCTCAAGGACGGCTCCCCGCTGCGCCGGCTGGTCGCGGGCTCGCGCGGTCCGGCGGCGACCAGCTCGGTGATCCTGTGGGGCCCGCCCGGCACCGGCAAGACCACGCTGGCGCACGTCATCAGCCAGGCGGTGGAGGGGCGCTTCGTCGAGCTGTCCGCGATCACCGCCGGGGTCAAGGAGGTCCGCGCGGTCATCGACGGCGCCCGCCGCGCGGTCGGCATGACCGGCCGGGAGACGGTGCTGTTCCTCGACGAGATCCACCGCTTCTCCAAGGCCCAGCAGGACTCCCTGCTGCCCGCCGTGGAGAACCGCTGGGTCACCCTGATCGCCGCGACCACCGAGAACCCGTACTTCTCGGTGATCTCCCCGCTGCTCTCCCGCTCGCTGCTGCTGACCCTGGAGTCGCTGACCGACGACGACGTGCGGGCGCTGCTGCGCCGCGCGGTCGCCGACGAGCGCGGCCTGGAGGGCGCGGTGGAGCTGAGCCAGGAGGCCGAGGACCACCTGGTGCGGCTGGCCGGCGGGGACGCCCGCAAGGCGCTCACCACGCTGGAGGCGGCGGCCGGCGCGGCGCTGGAGAAGGGCGAGGCGAGCATCACGCTGGCCACCACCGAGACCGCCGTCAACCACGCAGCCGTTCGCTACGACCGGGACGGCGACCAGCACTACGACGTGGCCAGCGCGCTGATCAAGTCGATCCGGGGCAGCGACGTGGACGCCACGCTGCACTACCTGGCCCGGATGATCGAGGCGGGGGAGGACCCGCGGTTCATCGCCCGGCGGCTGATGATCTCGGCCAGCGAGGACGTCGGCCTGGCCGATCCGACGGCGCTGCAGACCGCGGTGTCGGCGGCCCAGGCGGTGGCGCTGATCGGTTTCCCGGAGGCGCGGATCATCCTCTCCCAGGCGGCCATCGCGCTCGCCCTGGCGCCCAAGTCGAACGCCGCCTACCTGGCGATCGACGCGGCGCTCGCGGACGTCCGGCAGGGGCTGGCCGGGCCGGTGCCGCCGCACCTGCGGGACGCGCACTACGGCGGCGCGGGCAAGCTGGGGCACGGCAAGGGGTACCGCTACCCGCACGACCTGCCGGAGGGCATCGCGGCCCAGCAGTACGCGCCGGACGCGGTGCACGGCAAGGCGTACTACCAGCCGACCCGGCACGGCGGGGAGGCGCGCTACGCGGACGTGGTGGAGTGGACCAGGGCGCGGCTGCGCGGGGAGCCCAGGGCGGCGTCGAAGGGTGCTTCCAAGGCGGAGCCGAAGGAGCCGAAGGCGGTGTCCGCGGGGGAGCCGAAGGGCCAGGAGGAGCCCGGGTCAAAGGACGGGTGATCTGCCGGTATACTCGGGCGGAGTGCCATGTCCCGGGACGGCGGCGGGGGAGACCCAGCCGACCGGCCGCACCAGCGGGACACCGGCCGTCGGCCTCCTCCGGGAGGTCCGCACCAGGAGCGTCGCGCACCGTTTCGGTGTCGCGGGCGAACCGGCTTCCGGTTCGACCCGTGTGACAAGCACATCTCGTGCCCGGCTCCGGAGAGCGGCTGATCGCACTGCCCCCGGGCGGTGGGGTTTTCTCCGGGCCGCGACAGGCGACCTCCGTCAACACCTGGTGAAGCCGTATTCGTAAGCAAGGAAGGTTTGGTTCATGGCGAACCAGAAGCGCCCCAAGGTCAAGATCGCGCGTGCGCTCGGCGTGCCGCTGACCCCGAAGTCCGTCAAGTACTTCGAGGCCCGCCCGTACCCGCCCGGCCAGCACGGCCGTGGCCGCAAGCAGAACTCGGACTACAAGGTCCGTCTGGTCGAGAAGCAGCGGCTGCGCGCTCAGTACGACCTGAGCGAGAAGCAGATGGCGCGTGCGTTCGACCGCGCGAAGAAGGCCGAGGGCAAGACCGGTGAGGCGCTCGTCGCCGAGCTGGAGACCCGCCTCGACGCCCTGGTGCTGCGTTCGGGCATCGCCCGCACCATCTACCAGGCCCGTCAGATGGTCGTCCACGGCCACATCGAGGTCAACGGCGGCAAGGTCAACAAGCCGTCGTACCAGATGAAGCCGGGCTTCGTGGTCACCGTCCGCGAGCGCAGCAAGGAGAAGGTCCCGTTCCAGGTCGCCCGTGAGGGTGGCAACGCGGGTGAGGGCCAGACCCCGAAGTACCTCGAGGTCAACCTGAAGGCCCTGGCCTTCCGTCTGGACCGTGCGCCGCAGCGCAAGGAGGTCCCGGTGATCTGCGACGAGCAGCTCGTCGTCGAGTACTACTCGCGCTGACCCGCGAGCGGTATCACCTGCGGTACCCCAGCGAGCCCCCGTCGCCCTTGTGGCGGCGGGGGCTCGCCCCTTGTCCGGGTGGTGTCCGGACGGTCCCGGGTGGTGCCCCGGGTGTCCCGGGTGGTGTCCGGGTGGGTCAGTACGACTCGCCGGTCATCGCGGAGGCCAGCCGCAGGTGCGGGCGGGCCTCCTCGGCGCGGCCCTGGCGCTCCAGGGTGCGGCCCAGCATCAGCCGGGCGTAGTCCTCGGCCGGATCGGCCTCCAGGACCCGGAGCAGCTCGGCCTCCGCCTTGCGCAGCTGGGCGGAGTGGAAGTAGCTGCGGGCCAGCAGCAGCCGGACCGACAGGTTGGTCGGCTCCTCGGCGAGCACTCCTTCGAGCATCCGGGCGGCGTCGGTGTACGCCTTGGAGTCGAAGTAGAAGTTCGCCATGCGGTACTCGTCGGCGATGTTGGCCACGGGGTGCTCCTTCCGTACGGTGGTTCCGCCCGCTCCAGCACCGGACAAGTTTCAACTATTCCCGGGCGGGAGCGGCCCGCCCTCCAGCCGCGCCAGCAGGTCGAGCGCCGGCACGATGCCCGCCCGGTCGTTGAAGCGGCGGTGCAGCCGGACGCTCTCCCGGGCCAGTGTCCGGGCCGGGCGGATCGCACCGTCCAGCCAGCGCGCGTACGCCAGCGCGTGGAGCCCGTACGCGTACGCCCACTGCTCGCCGTACTGCTCGCAGAGCTCGCGGGCCCGGCCGAGCCGGAGCTCGCCGCCCTCCCGGTCGCCCCGGCGCAGCTGGGCGGTGCCGAGCCCGACCATCGCCCTCAGCACGTTGCTGTCCAGCTCGCCGACGGCGCGGTAGTGCCGCAGCGCCTCCTCGAACAGCTCGGCGGCGCGGGCCGGCCGGTCGCCGGCCAGCGCGGCATCGCCCTGCCGGTGCACGGCGCGGGCCAGCGCGCGGTCGTCGCCGGTGGCCAGCGCCTGGCGGCGGCACTCCTCCAGGACGGGCCCGGCGGCCGTCAGGTCGCCCTGCAGGGTGGCCGTCCAGCCGGCCGCCCAGAGGGCCTTGGCGCGGGCCTCGGTGGGCTCCGGGTCGAGCGCCAGCGCCCGTTCCAGCCAGCGCCGCCCCTCGCCGGGGTGGCCGCAGCCGGCCCAGTAGAACCAGAGGGTGCCGGCCAGCAGCAGGGCGGTGCGCTGCTCGCCGGGCTCGGTCAGGCAGAACTCCAGGGCGGCCCGCAGGTCGGCGTGCACCAGGGCGGTGCGCTCGGCGGTCTCCGCCTGCCGGGGGCCGAACCACTCGACCTCGCCCCAGGTGGCCACGCCCAGGTACCAGTCCCGGTGGCGGCGCCGCAGCCGGCGCTCCTCGCCGGCGGCGCGCAGCCGTCGCCGACCGTCCGCGCGGTCGGCGTCCGGCAGCCGGAACCGTGCGCCGTGCGGGCTCCGCTCGCGCAGCAGGACGGATCGGGCGAGGAGTCCGCCGAGCAGCCCGGGCAGCTCGTCCGGGTCGATGCCCGCGCCGGCGCAGACGTACTCGGCCGCGTCGGCGTCGAAGCCGCCCGCGAAGACCGACAGGCGGGCCCGGAGCAAACGTTCCTGCCCCGGCGACGGCCCCTCCGGTCGCGGTGTCGGTTCCCCGTCCACACCCTGCTCCCCGCGTCGAGGCCCGGGCCGAGGCGGCCAGGGCGTCCGTCCGTCCGGGCCGCGCGGCCGCGGCCCGACCGGCAGAACGAGGTGACCGACGGGTAGGTTACGCGCGCGGATCGCACATCCGGTCGGATCGCCGCGCGCCCCGCGCGGGAAACCCGGTCCGGAAACTCCGCGTGGTCGCGATAGGGTTCCCTAGGGCATGGGTGCCCTGAGGTACGCACAGCGAGGGAGCGCGCAACGGTGTCCGTGGGAGAGCTGGCCGGCCTGCTCGTCGCCGTGTTCTGGGCGGTCCTGGTCACCCTGCTCGCGGTCGTGCTGGTCCGGCTGTCGCGGGTGCTCAAGGAGGCGGCCGTCCTGGTCTCCGCCGTCACCGAGCAGGCGGTGCCGCTGCTGACCGACGCCGGCACCGCGGTGCGCAGCGCCAACGAGCAGTTGGAGCGGGTGGACGAGATCACCGCCAACGTGCAGGACGCGGCGGCCAACGCCAACGCGCTCTCCTCCACCGTCGCGGCCACCCTGGGCGGTCCGCTGGTCAAGGTCGCGGCGTTCAGCTACGGCGTGCGCAAGGCGGTCGCCAAGCAGCAGGGCACGGCCACGCTGCCGACCCAGCCGGCCGAGCGCGAGGAGCTGGCCCGGTTGATCCGGGCCGAGGTGCGCGCCGCGACCGCCCCCAGGAGCGGTCTGCTCTCCCGGGTCCGGCGCGCGGTGAGGGGCTGACGGCATGGTGCGACGCATCTTCTGGATGGCGGTCGGCGCCGGCGCCACCGTCTGGGCCATGAACAAGGCCAACGAGGCCGTGCACCGGCTCACCCCGGACAGCCTCTCCGGCACCGCCGCCCGCGGCGCGCTGCAGCTGGGCGACCGGGCCAAGCAGTTCGCCCAGGACGTGCGGACCGGCATGACCGAGCGCGAGGAGCAGTTGCGCGAGGACCTCGGGCTGGACGGCACCGCCGTCGTCGAGCCGCGCCGCCGCGCCGGCGTGCGCGGCGAGCCACGGTACCGAGCTATCTCGGCGGCGCCCGGGAGCCCGGCCGCCGCCCTGCCTCCGTCCAGCAGTGCCCGCGCATCGTCCTCGGACGGTCCCCGCACCACCCCCCAAGCCATCGAGAAAACGCCCCGGCGCGCGATTGCGCCGCGGGGCGGTACCAACCGGAAGGACCACTAATGGAGTCGGCAGAGATCCGCCGCCGCTGGCTGCGCTTCTTCGAGGAGCGCGGCCACACCGTCGTTCCGTCGGCGTCCCTGGTCGCCGACGACCCCACCCTGCTGCTGGTCAACGCCGGCATGGTCCCGTTCAAGCCCTACTTCCTGGGCGAGGTCAAGCCGCAGTTCTCGCGCGCCACCAGCGTGCAGAAGTGCGTGCGCACCCTGGACATCGAGGAGGTCGGGAAGACCACCCGGCACGGCTCCTTCTTCCAGATGTGCGGCAACTTCTCCTTCGGTGACTACTTCAAGGAAGGAGCCATCAAGTTCGCCTGGGAGCTGCTCACCACTCCCGTCGCGGAGGGTGGCTACGGCCTGGAGAAGGAGAAGCTCTGGATCACCGTCTACCAGGACGACGACGAGGCCGAGCTGATCTGGCGTGAGGTCATCGGCGTGCCCTCGGAGCGCATCCAGCGCCTGGGCATGAAGGACAACTTCTGGTCGATGGGCGTCCCCGGCCCGTGCGGCCCGTGCTCGGAGATCAACTACGACCGCGGCCCCGCGTACGGCGAGGAGGGCGGTCCGGCCGTCAACGGCGAGCGCTACCTGGAGATCTGGAACCTGGTCTTCATGCAGTACGAGCGCGGCCACGGCGACGGCAAGGACGGCTTCGAGATCCTCGGCGACCTGCCGAGCAAGAACATCGACACCGGCCTCGGCCTGGAGCGCCTGGCCGCCATCCTGCAGGGCGTCGACAACCTCTTCGAGATCGACACCAGCCGGATGATCCTGGACCGGGCCGCCGAGCTGACCGGCCACGCCTACGGCGCGGACCACAAGGCGGACGTCTCGCTGCGCGTGGTCACCGACCACATCCGCACCGCGCTGATGCTGATCGGCGACGGCGTCACCCCCGGCAACGAGGGCCGCGGCTACGTGCTGCGCCGCATCCTGCGCCGCGCC
Source organism: Kitasatospora sp. NPDC058032 (assembly GCF_042885845.1). Classification (NCBI taxonomy): domain Bacteria; kingdom Bacillati; phylum Actinomycetota; class Actinomycetes; order Kitasatosporales; family Streptomycetaceae; genus Kitasatospora; species Kitasatospora sp. NPDC058032. The sequence goes on from NZ_JBHVRK010000008.1 coordinate 100,657, forward strand.
ATCCGCAACATGCGCCTGCTGGGCGCCACCGAGCCGGTGGCCAAGGAGCTGACGGACATCGCGATCAAGGCGATGGCCCCGCAGTACCCGGAGCTGGAGACCGACCGCAAGCGCATCGAGACGGTCGTCACCGCCGAGGAGACGGCCTTCCTGCAGACCCTGAAGGCCGGTACCAACCTGCTGGACGCCGCGGTCACCGAGACCAAGCAGGCCGGCGGCGTGGTGCTCTCCGGCGACCAGGCGTTCAAGCTGCACGACACCTACGGCTTCCCGATCGACCTGACCCTGGAGATGGCCGAGGAGCAGGGCCTGCAGGTCGACGAGGCCGGCTTCCGCCGCCTGATGCAGGAGCAGCGGGACCGCGCCAAGGCGGACGCCAAGGCCAAGAAGATGGGCCACGCCGACGTCGCCGCGTACCGCGAGGTCGCCGACAAGTCCGGCGCCAGCGTCTTCACCGGCTACACCCTCACCGAGGGCGAGGCCACCGTGGTCGGCCTGCTGGTGAACGGCGTCCCGGCGCCGGCCGCCACCGAGGGCGACGAGGTCGAGCTCATCCTCGACCGCACCCCGTTCTACGCCGAGGGCGGCGGCCAGCTCGCCGACCACGGCCGGATCCGGCTGGACTCCGGCGCGGTCGTCGAGATCCGCGACGTGCAGCAGCCCGTCCCGGGCGTGATCGTGCACTCCGGCGGCGTGCTGTTCGGCGAGGTCGTGCTCGGCTCCGCGGCGTACGCCACCATCGACGTGGACCGCCGCCGGGCCATCGCCCGTGCCCACTCGGCCACCCACCTGACCCACCAGGCGCTGCGCGACGCGCTCGGCCCGACGGCCGCCCAGGCCGGTTCGGAGAACGCCCCGGGCCGCTTCCGCTTCGACTTCGGCTCGCCCGCCGCCGTGCCCGGCAGCGTGCTGACCGACGTCGAGCAGAAGATCAACGACGTGCTGACCCGCGAGCTGGAGGTCACCGCCGAGGTCATGACGATGGACCAGGCCCGCAAGGCCGGTGCCATCGCGATGTTCGGCGAGAAGTACGGCGACGAGGTCCGGGTCGTCACCATCGGCGACTTCTCCAAGGAGCTGTGCGGCGGTACGCACGTCGGCAACACCGCCCAGCTGGGTCTGGTGAAGCTGCTCGGCGAGTCCTCGATCGGCTCCGGCGTGCGCCGGGTGGAGGCGCTGGTCGGCGCCGACGCCTACCGCTTCCTGGCCCGTGAGCACACCGTGGTCGCCCAGCTGACCGAGCTGGTCAAGGGCCGCCCGGAGGAGCTGCCGGAGAAGATCTCCGGCATGCTCGCCAAGCTCAAGGACGCCGAGAAGGAGATCGAGCGCTTCCGCGCCGAGAAGGTGCTCGCGGCCGCCGCGGGCCTGGCCGACTCGGCCGAGGACGTGCACGGCATCGCCGTGGTGGCCGCCCGGGTCGCCGACGGCACCGGCGCGGACGAGCTGCGCAAGCTGGTCCTGGACGTGCGCGGCCGGCTCGGCGCGCGCCCGGCCGTGGTCGCCGCCTTCACCGTCGCCAACGACCGCCCGCTGACCGTGATCGCCACCAACGAGGACGCCCGCGGCCGCGGCATCAAGGCCGGCGAGCTGGTCCGCACCGCCGCCAAGACCCTCGGCGGCGGCGGTGGCGGCAAGGACGACGTCGCCCAGGGCGGCGGCACCAACCCGGCCGCGATCGACGAGGCCGTCGCCGCGGTGCGCGGCCTGGTCGCGGAGCGTGCCTCCTGATGGGGTCCGCGTTCTGATGGAGTTCGAGGAGAAGCCCTTCCGGCGCGGGCGGCGGATCGCCGTCGACGTCGGGGACGCCCGGATCGGGGTCGCGTCCTGCGACCCCGACGGGGTGCTCGCCACCCCGGTGGAAACCGTCCCGGCCGGGGTGAAGTCGCAGGCCAGGATCGCCGCGATCGTCGAGGAGTACGGCGCGATCGAGGTGATCGTCGGGCTGCCGCGCTCGCTCAGCGGCAAGGAGGGCCCGGCGGCCGAGAAGGTGCGCGGCTACGCGGCCCGGCTGGCCAACCGGCTCTGGCCGGTGCCGGTCCGGCTGGTCGACGAGCGGATGTCGACGGTCACCGCGACCCACGGGCTGCGCGCCTCGGGGGTCAAGGCCAAGAAGGGCCGCTCGGTGGTCGACCAGGCCGCCGCGGTGGTGATCCTGCAGACCGCCCTTGAGTCCGAACGGGTGAGCGGACGCCCGCCCGGTGAGAGCGTCGAGGCGGCGGGCTGACCGGCCTGTTCTAACGTCCCGAAGAGGGGTGCGGGGGGGGGCCCGGACGGACCGGCCCCACGGACGGAGGGCTCGGGGAGCGGGGCTCGGGGGCCGCCGAGGGG
>NZ_JBHVRK010000008.1:102994-135061 GCF_042885845.1 Kitasatospora sp. NPDC058032
TTGTGTGGGGGGGGTCGGGTCCGGGTGCGTTTTACTTGGGTTTTTTGGTGTGGGCGTGCGGACGCGCGTCCGCACGGACCCCTCTGCCGTTGCCGTCGTTCCGCGTGCCACGCGGACCGCCGAGGGGACGCCGCCGTGACCGATCTGGACCTCACACCCGGCCTGAGCCCCGGCCACCTCGGTGCGCCGGCGACCGAACCGGAGGGCCGCCCGCCGGGCGCGCCCGCCCCGCGCCCCGATGCGCCGGATCCACGCCGACGGCGCAACGGACTGGCCTGTCTGCTGACCGCGCTCTCGCTGATCGCCGTCTTCGGCGGGATCGGGCTGGCCGGGTTCAGCTGGATCCAGGGGCAGCGCAAGCCGCCGGCCGCCGCCGACTACGCGGGCAACGGGTCCGGCTCGGTGCAGGTGTCGGTGCCGGAGGGCGCCGGGCTCAGCCAGATCGCCTCGGCGCTGGTGCGCAACGGCGTGGTGGCCAGCTCGCTCGCCTTCACCCGGGCCGCCCGGGGCAGCGCGGCGGCGGCCGGGCGGATCCAGCCCGGCACCTACACGCTGCGGCTGAAGATGTCGGCGGCGGCGGCGCTCGCCGTGCTGATCGACCCGGCCAACGCCAACGGCCTGACCATCCCCGAGGGGTGGCGCGGCAGCCAGATCTACGCGGCGATCGACAAGAAGCTCCAGCTCCCGGCGGGCACCGCGGAGCGGACGGTCAAGGAACAGACCGCCGAGCTGGGCCTGCCGGAGAGCGCCAACGGCGTCCCCGAGGGCTACCTGTTCCCCGCGACGTACGCCGTCACCGACGACACCACCGCCGTCGACCTGCTGAAGCAGATGGTCGACCGGGCGGGCAAGGAGTACGCCCGGGACGACGCGGAGGTCGTGGCGACCAACCTCGGGCAGTCGCTGTACGGGCTGGTGACCATCGCCAGCATGGTGCAGGGGGAGGCCGACAACCCCGAGGACATGGCGAAGGTCGCGCGGGTGATCTACAACCGGCTGGCCAGGAACATGCCGCTGCAGCTGGACTCCACCATCAACTACGCGATGGGGCGCTCCACGCTGAACACCAGCGTCACCGACACCCGGCTCGACTCCCCGTACAACACCTACAAGCACGCGGGGCTGCCGCCGACGCCGATCTCCAACCCGGGGCGGCAGGCGATCATGGCGGCGGTGGATCCGGCGCCGGGGGACTGGCTCTACTTCGTGACCGTTAAGCCGGGGGACACCCGGTTCACCGACAGCTTCGAGGTGCAGCAGAAGAACGTCGCGGAGTTCAACGCCAACCGGGCCTCGCCGAGCGCCCCGGCGTCGGCGACCGGCTCGGCCTCGGCCTCCGCCTCCCCGCCCGCTCCGGCCTCGCCGGGGGCGCCGTAGCGGGCGGGCGGCGCCCCGACCGGCCACCTGACTGCGGTACGGTAGCGTCTCCGTCCGGGTGTTGCGCTAGCACGCCGGTTCGACAAGCAGCCGGGACGCCGTCCCGGGCGACCGGGCCGATCCTCCGGTCGTCTCCGTCGGTATAAGGGGATCAATGACCGATCTGGGTCGGGGCTACGGCCCCCAGGGCTCCGAGCCGTGGAATCCGGGAGACCCCGGGTACGGCGGTCAGCAGCCGGTCCCCGGCTCGCAGGACGGGCAGTGGCAGCAGCATCCCCAGCAGTCCCAGCAGCAGTACGGCGGTCAGCAGGGCTACCCCCAGCAGCAGATGTCGCAGCAGGGCATGGACCCGCAGGGCGTGAACCCGCAAGGTATGAACCAGCAGGGCATGGGCGGCCAGCAGCAGTACGGCGGTGAGCAGGGGTACCCGCAGCAGCAGATGCCGCAGCAGGGCTATCCGCAGCAGCAGCCGGGCTACCCGCAGCAGGGCGTGGGGGGCCAGCAGGGCTATCCCCAGCAGCAGTTGTCCCCGCAGCAGATGGCGCAGCAGGGCATGGGCGGCCAGCCGGGCACGGGTGGCCAGCAGGGCATGGGGCAGCAGCCGTTCGGCGGTCAGCAGCAGGGGTATCCGCAGCAGGGCACGCCGCAGCACGGTACGCCCCAGCACGGCGTCCCCCCGCAGGGCGTGCCGCAGCAGGCCGTACCGCAGCAGGGCGCCCCGGCGCGGCAGGAGCAGCAGCCGGCCGCCCCCGAGCAGCCCTCCGGCCCCGGTCCGGACGGCATCGACTGGGAGGCGGAGGCCGCCGCGCTGGAGGCCGGCGCCGACCCGGCCGCGCCCGCCGACGGCGGTGAGCACGCCGAGGCCGGGTGGGACGGTCACGAGGGTGAGTACGCCGAGGGTGAGTACGCCGAGGGCGAGTACCACGAGGACGGCGCGGACGGGGACGGGCACGGCGGCTTCCTCGGTGACGAGGACGACTCCCGCGAGGCGAAGAAGAAGCGCAAGGAGAAGGGCAAGAAGTCGGGCCGGCGCAACGGCGGCGCCTGCCTGGTGGTCGCCCTGGTGCTGCTCGGCGCCATGGGCGGCGCGGGCTGGTTCGGTTACGGCTTCTACAAGGACCACTTCGGTCCGGCGCCGGACTTCCCCGGCCCGGGCTCCGGCTCGGTCAACGTGGAGATCAAGCAGGGCGCGGCCGGCAGCCAGATGGGTGCGGCGCTGAAGCAGGCCGGCGTGGTGAAGAGCATCGACGCCTTCAACGCGGCGTGCGACAAGAACGTGAAGTGCTCCACCATCCAGCCGGGCGCCTACAGCATGCCGAAGGAGATGTCCGCCGAGGGAGCTGTGCAGTTCCTGGTGGACGCCAACGGCGGCGAGAAGCTGATCATCCGGGAGGGCCTGACCTCCATCGCCACCTACGGCCTGATCGACGACAGGCTGAAGCTGCCCAAGGGCACCACCGCGAACGTCGCCAAGGAGCAGATCAACAACCTCGGCCTGCCCGCGTACGCCAAGGGCAACATCGAGGGCTTCCTCTGGCCGACCCGCTACTCGATCACCGAGGGCATGAAGCCCGAGGACCTGCTCAAGCAGATGGTCAAGAACGCGGTGGACCGCTACGCGGGCCTGGACGCGGAGGCGTCGAAGATCGGCCTCAAGTCCGGCTACGAGGTGGTCATCGAGGCGAGCATCCTGCAGGCCGAGGGCAACAACAAGGACGACTTCGCCAAGATGGCCAAGACCATCCAGAACCGGCTGGCCGACAAGGGCAAGGTCAACGGCAAGCTGGGCATGGACACCACGCTGCAGTACGCGCTGGGAACCAAGAACCTGGAGAGGAGGGACATCAACGACGGTTCCAACCCGTACAACACCTACATCAACCCGGGCCTGCCGCCGGGACCGATCTCCAACCCGGGCGACGACGCGCTCAAGGCGACGCTGAACCCGGCGGACGGCAAGTGGCTGTACTTCATCGCGATGTCGCCGACCTCGACCCTGTTCGCGGAGACGGACACGGAGCACGCCAACAACGTCAAGGCGTACTGCACGGCGGCCGGCCAGAAGTTCGACCCGGTCGCGGTGCACTGCACCACCAGGTGACGACCGCCCCACCGGGGGCGCACGGAGAGAGAACACCAGCGTGACCAGCAAGCACCGCGCGGCCGTCCTCGGCTCGCCGATCGCCCACTCGCTCTCGCCCGCCCTGCACCGGGCCGCCTTCGCGGCGCTCGGCCTGGACGGCTGGTGCTACGACCGCTTCGAGGTGGACGAGGCCGCGCTGCCCGGCTTCGTCGCCGGGCTGGACGAGGCCGAGTGGGCGGGCTGCTCGCTCACCATGCCGCTCAAGCGGGCGGTCATTCCGCTGCTCGACGAGGTGAGCGCCACCGCCCGGTCGGTCGAGGCGGTGAACACCCTGGTGTTCACCGCCGACGGGCGCCGGGTCGGGCACAACACCGATGTGCCCGGGCTGGTCAACGCGCTGCGCGAGCGCGGCATCACCGAGGTGCCGTCCGCCGCGGTGCTCGGCGCCGGGGCCACCGCCTCCTCGGCGCTGGCCGCGCTGGCCCGGCTCGGGGCCCACGAGGTCACCGTCTACGTCCGCAGCCCCGAGCGGGCCCGGGAGATGGCGGAGCTGGGGGAGCGGCTGGGCGTGGCGGTGCGGACCGCCGACTGGGCGCGCGGCGCCGAGGCGCTGGCCCACCCGCTGACCGTGGCCACCACCCCGGCCGGCGCCACCGACGGCTTCACCGGCGACCTCACCGCCGAGCCGGGCGCGCTCTTCGACGTGCTGTACCACCCGTGGCCGACCAAGCTGGCCGGCGCGTGCGCCGAGCGCGGGGCGACCGTGCTGGGCGGGCTCGACCTGCTGGTGCACCAGGCGGTGCTGCAGAGCGAGCTCTTCACCGGGCGCGCCCCGGGGCCGCTGGCGGCGATCCGCGCCGCGGGCGAGGCCGCGCTCGCGGCGGGCTGAGGCGGCGCGGGGCGGCCGTCCGAAGCGGCCCGGGGGGCTGTCCGGGGCGGACTGGGCGGCGGGAGCGGTCGTGTCAGGGGCATGCCGGCCAGCCATTCCCGTCCGCCGGTCGGCCGAATGGTGTCCGGTGACCGGACTCCGCGGCCGGTCGGCCGGTCCGGCATGAAAGGATTCGGGGAGAAGGCACGCCCGGGCGGGTGGCGGCAGCGCCGCGCCGGTCCGCTGATGAAGGAGCTCCGTTGGGTACGTTGCGCTGGCTGACGGCGGGGGAGTCGCACGGCCCCGCACTCGTCGCGACGCTGGAGGGCCTGCCCGCCGGTGTACCGGTCACCACCGCCATGGTGGCCGACGCGCTGGCGCGCCGCCGGCTCGGCTATGGTCGCGGCGCACGGATGAAGTTCGAGCAGGACGAGGTGACCTTCCTCGGCGGTGTCCGGCACGGCCTCAGCATGGGCAGCCCGGTCGCCGTCATGGTGGGCAACACCGAGTGGCCGAAGTGGGAGCAGGTCATGTCGGCCGACCCGGTCGACCCCGAGGTGCTCGCCGGTCTCGCCCGCAACGAGGCGCTGACCCGTCCGCGCCCCGGCCACGCCGACCTGGCCGGCATGCAGAAGTACTCGATCGACGAGGCCCGCCCGATCCTGGAGCGCGCCAGCGCCCGGGAGACCGCGGCCCGCGTCGCGCTGGGCGCCGTCGCCCGCTCCTACCTCAAGGAGACCTGCGGCATCGAGATCGTCAGCCACGTGGTCGAGCTGGCCGCCGCCAAGGCCCCGGCCGGCGTGCTGCCGCTGCCCGCCGACGAGGCGAAGCTGGACGCCGACCCGGTGCGCTGCCTGGACGCCGACGCCTCGAAGGCGATGGTCGCCGAGATCGACCAGGCCCACAAGGACGGCGACACCCTCGGCGGCGTCGTCGAGGTGCTCGCCTACGGCGTCCCGGTCGGCCTCGGCTCGCACGTCCACTGGGACCGCCGGCTGGACGCCCGCCTCGCCGCCGCACTGATGGGCATCCAGGCGATCAAGGGCGTCGAGGTCGGCGACGGCTTCGAGCTGGCCCGCGTCCCCGGCTCGCAGGCGCACGACGAGATCGTGCCGACCCCCGAGGGCGCCCGGCGCGCCTCCGGCCGCTCCGGCGGCACCGAGGGCGGCCTGTCCACCGGCGAGCTGCTGCGGGTGCGCGCCGCGATGAAGCCGATCGCGACCGTCCCGCGCGCGCTGCGGACCCTGGACGTGCGCACCGGTGAGCCGGCCAAGGCGCACCACCAGCGCTCCGACGTCTGCGCGGTGCCGGCGGCCGGCATCGTCGCCGAGGCGATGGTCGCCCTGGTGCTCGCCGACGCGGTCAACGAGAAGTTCGGTGGCGACCACGTGTCGGAGACCCGGCGCAACGTCCGGAGCTACCTCGACCACCTGATCGTCCGATGACCTCACCGGCCGTTGTGCTGGTCGGCCCGCCCGGCAGTGGCAAGTCCACCGTCGGGCGGGTCCTCGCCGAGCGCCTCGGCGTCGGCTTCCGCGACACCGACGCGGACATCGAGGAGCAGGCCGGCAAGCCGATCCCCGACATCTTCGTCGACGACGGCGAGCCGCACTTCCGCGCCCTGGAGGCGGCCGCCGTGCGGACCGCCGCCTCGAGCCACCCCGGCGTGCTCGCGCTCGGCGGCGGCGCGGTGATGGCCGGGCCCACCCGTGAACTGCTGCGCCCCCTGCCGGTGGTGTTCCTGGAGGTGCCGCTCGCCGACGCGGTCAAGCGGGTCGGCCTGGACGCCCCCCGGCCGCTGCTGGCGGTCAACCCGCGGGCCCGCTGGCGCGAGCTCATGGAGGCCCGCCGCCCCCTCTACCTGGAGGTGGCCACCGCCGTCGTCGACACCGCCGGCCGCACCCCCGAGCAGGTCGCGGACGCCGTACTGGAAGCACTGGAGCTGAAGACCCCCCATGACTGACACCGACACCGTCAGGATTCACGTCGGCGGCAGCGCCGGCCACGACCCGTACGACGTGCTGATCGGGCACCAGCTGCTCGGCGAGCTGGCGCCGCTGATCGGGACCCGGGCCCGGCGGGTGGCGATCATCCACCCCGAGGCGCTGTCCGCCACCGCCGACGCGATCCGCGAGGACCTGGCCGGCGAGGGCTACGAGGCGATCGCCCTCCAGGTGCCCAACGCCGAGGAGGCGAAGAGCGCCGAGGTGGCCGCGTACTGCTGGTCGGTGCTCGGGCAGACCGGGTTCACCCGCACCGACGTGGTCCTCGGCCTCGGCGGCGGCGCCACCACCGACCTGGCCGGCTTCGTCGCCGCCACCTGGCTGCGCGGGGTCCGCTGGATCTCCATGCCCACCACGCTGCTCGGCATGGTCGACGCGGCGGTCGGCGGCAAGACCGGCATCAACATCGCCGAGGGCAAGAACATGGTCGGCGCCTTCCACCCCCCGGTGGGCGTGCTGGCCGACCTCGCGACCCTGGAGACCGTGCCCCGGCACGACTACGTCTCCGGCCTCGCCGAGGTGATCAAGTGCGGCTTCATCGCCGACCCGGTCATCCTCGACCTGATCGAGGCCGACCCGGAGGGCGCCAAGACCCCGGCCGGGCCGCACACCGTCGAGCTGATCCGGCGCGCCATCCAGGTCAAGGCGGACGTCGTCTCCGGTGACCTCAAGGAGTCCGGGCGCCGCGAGATCCTCAACTACGGCCACACCCTCGGCCACGCCATCGAGCGCAACGAGCGCTACAAGTGGCGGCACGGCGCGGCCATCTCGATCGGCATGGTGTTCGCCGCCGAACTCGGCCGCCTGGCCGGGCGGCTGGACGACGAGACCGCCGACCGGCACCGCACCGTGCTCGCCTCGGTCGGCCTGCCGCTCAGCTACCGCGCGGACGCCTGGCCCAAGCTGCTGGACGCCATGAAGATCGACAAGAAGTCGCGCGGCGACCTCATCCGCTTCATCGTGCTGGACGGCCTGGGCAAGACCTCCGTGCTGGAGGGCCCCGACCCGTCCCTGCTGGTGGCGGCCTACGCGGAGGTGTCCTCGTGAGCCGGGTGCTGGTGCTCAACGGCCCCAACCTCGGCCGGCTCGGCAGCCGCGAGCCCGACGTCTACGGCTCCACCTCGTACGCCGGGCTGGTCGAGCGCTGCACGGCGCTCGGCAAGGAGCTGGGCTTCGAGGTCGAGGTGCACGAGACCAACTCCGAGCAGACCATGGTCGAGTGGCTGCACGAGGCCGCCGACGGCCGGGTGCCGGTGGTGATCAACCCGGGCGCGTTCACCCACTACTCGTACGCGATGCGGGACGCCGCCGCGCAGCGCACGGCGCCGCTGATCGAGGTGCACATCTCCAACCCGTACGCCCGGGAGACCTTCCGGCACACCTCGGTGATCTCCGCGGTGGCCTCCGGCACGATCGCCGGGTTCGGGATCGGCTCGTACGAGCTCGCGCTGCGGGCGCTGGCCGACCAGCTCGGGTCGGGCTGACGGGGGCGTCGGCGCCCGGCGCGGTGCCCGGGCCGGTGCCCGGGGCGGTGACCAGCGGTGGTGCGGCGGCGGACTGTGTCCACCGCCGCACCGGCGTGTAGTGTCCCCGCTGAAGGAAGTCGGGAGGTGGCCGTGACGCAGTACACCGGGGGTGGGCCCGTCCCCCCGCGTCCCGTTGCTCCGCCGGTCCCGACGGCTCCTGCAGCTCCGGCGGCCCCGGCGTATCCTGCGCCCGCGCCCGCATCCGCGTCGTCCGGTCCGCCGACCGTTCCGGTGCCGGTCGTCCCACCGGTCGCGCCGGTTCCCGCACCTGTACCTGCACCCGCACCCGTGCCGGCCCCCGTTCCCGTGTCCGCGCCGGTGCCCGCCGGTTCCACCGGCCACTTCCTGCTGCCGTCCGGCGCGCCCGTCCAGCTGCCCGCCCGGCCGCCGCAACAGCACGCGGCCACCGGGCCGATCGCGGTGCTGCTGATCGGCCCGGCCGGCGCCGGCAAGACCACCGTCGCCCGCTACTGGGCCGAGCGGCGCCCCACCCCGACCGCGCACATCAGCCTCGACGACGTCCGCGAATGGGTGCAGTCCGGCTTCGCCAACCCGCAGTCCGGCTGGAACAACGCCTCCGAGGCGCAGTACCGGCTGGCCCGCCGCACCTGCGGCTTCGCCTGCCGCAACTACCTCGCCAACGGCATCTCCTGCATCATCGACGACGCCGTGTTCCCCGACCGCCCCGCCATCGGCCTCGGTGGCTGGAAGCGGCACATCGGGCCCGGCATGATCCCGGTGGTGCTGCTGCCCAGCCTGGACTCGGTGCTCGGCCGCAACGCCCGGCGCAGCGGCAACCGCCGGCTCGGCGACGAGGAGGTCGCCCGGATCCACGGCCGGATGGCCGGCTGGTACAACTCCGGCCTGCCGATCATCGACAACTCCCACCTCGACGTCGCCGCCACGGCCGCCGCACTCGACCGGGTGATCCTGGCCCGGCTGATGGGCATCCCGGTGCGCTGAGCGGCTCCGCGGGCCCGGCCGGCCCGGCCGGACTGTCGGTGCCGGCTGCGATGATGGACGGGTCCTGAACGAACCACCGGGGGGAGCCGCGCCCGTGCCGGAAGGCCACATCATCCACCGCCTCGCCGCCGAGAACGACCGTGCCTTCGGCGGCCGGCCGGTCCGCGCCAGCAGCCCGCAGGGCCGCTTCGCGGACGGCGCCAAGCTGATCGACGGACGGGAGCTGGTCGCGGCCGAGGCCACCGGCAAGCACCTCTTCCTCGGCTTCGGCGAGGACGCCTGGGTGCACGTCCACCTCGGCCTGTACGGCGGCTTCACCTTCGGCGCGACCGCCGACGGCCCGGTGCCCGAACCGGTCGGCCTGGTCCGGCTGCGCCTGGAGAACGACGAGCACTACGCCGACCTGCGCGGCCCCAACACCTGCGCGCTGATCACCGACGCCGAGAAGGCCGCCGTCGCCGCCCGCCTCGGCCCGGACCCGCTGCGCGCCGACGCCGACCCGGACGCCGCCTGGCGGCGGATAGCCGGCAGCCGGACGACCGTCGCCGCCCTGCTGATGGACCAGAAGGTGCTCGCCGGCGTCGGCAACGTCTACCGCGCCGAGGTGCTGTTCCGCCACGGCATCGACCCGCAACTGCCCGGCCGCGCCCTGCGCCGCGCCGAGTGGGACGCGGTCTGGGCCGACCTGGTCACCCTGATGCGCGAGGGCGTGGGCGCCGGCCGCATCGACACCGTCCGCCCCGAGCACACCCCCGAGGCGATGAACCGCCCGCCCCGCGTCGACGACCACGGCGGCGAGGTCTACGTCTACCGCCGCGCCGGTCAGCCCTGCCTGATCTGCGCCACCGACATCCGCACCGAACAGCACGCCTCCCGCAACCTCTTCTGGTGCCCCACCTGCCAGCCGCCCCACCCCGACAGCACCACCTGACGCGACCTCAACTCCGGTCGTAGGCTGGGCCCGACACTCGGACGGGGGTGGAGGGAGCGCCCGGATGACGGAAAGCCACCGGACGGTCAACACCGTGTCGGGCACGGTCCACGGCACGGTGATGCAGGCCGACACGATCGTCATGGCGGCGGGGATCGGCGTGCCACGGCAGATCCGCGGCCCGCGCCGGGCCTTCGTCAACCGTGAGAGCGAACTCGCCCGCCTGGAGGCCGTGCTGGGTCGGTTGGACGACGTCCGCCCGGCCGTTGTGGCCTTCACCGGCCTCGGCGGTGTCGGCAAGACCGAACTGATCGCCCAGTTCGCGGCCAGGTCCGCGGCGCGCTTCCCGGGCGGCCAGCTGTACGCCGACCTCGCCGCCCACCGGCGCCTCGACGGGGTGGACCTCGGCGAGGTGCTCGGTGGCTTCCTGCGCGGGTTCGGGCTCCCGTTCGTGCCGGAGGCACCGGCCGAACGGGCCGCGGCGTTCCGTTCCGTGACGGCGGCCGGGCGCGGGGTGCTGGTCTTCCTGGACAATGTCGAGCACGCCGGTGAGGTCCGGGCGCTGCTTCCCGCCACCGGACTGCTGGTGGCGGCGGGCCGACGGCGGCTGCCGGGGCTGGCGCTGGACGGCGCCGAGGTGATGCGCCTCGACCCGCTCTCGACCGGCGCCGGAAGCGAACTGGTCCGGGGCTGGCTGGGCCCCGACCGGGGGACGGACGCCGAACTGGCGCGGCTGGTCGAGCTCTGCGGCGGCCTGCCGCTGGCGCTGAACGCCGTGGGCTTCCGGCTGCTCGACCGTGAGGAACTCCGGGTGAGCCAGCTGCTGGCCGAACTGACCGACAAGGAGCACGGATTGTCATCCCTGAGCAACGAGGAGGGCGCGGTCGGGGACGTCCTCGACGCCGTCCACCGGCGGCTGCCCGAGCACACCCGTCAGTTCTACCGGCTGCTGGGTGTCAACCCCGGCCCGGTGGTTTCGGCCGAGCTGGCCGAAGCAGTGGGGGTGCCGCGGGTGGCGGACGGCCTGGCGGACCTCCGCTCGGCACACCTGCTGGACGACGTCGCGGAGGAGGGGCCGGAGCGCCGCTACCGCGCCCACGACCTGGTCCGGCTGCACGCGGCCGGCGTGGTCCACGAGTTCCCCGGCCGACTGGAGCTGCTGGCCCGGATCGTCGCCTACTACCGCGGCCGCGCGGCGCTGGCCGACCGCGCGATCGGCGACCGCTTTCGGCTCCAGGAGAGAGGCGAGGGGACGGCGCTGCCCGGGTTCGGATCGGGAACCGACGCGCTGGAGTGGCTGCAGAGCGAGCGGGCCAACCTGCTGGGGGCCGTCCGGGCCGCCGCCGAGCAGCGGTGGCACGGCGAGGTGTGGCGGCTGTGCGAGTCGCTCTGGCCGCTCTACCACGGGCGCAAGCACTACGGCGACTGGGTCGAGAGCCATCTGCTCGGCATCGAGGCGGCCCGGTCGGACGAGCGGCCGGACGCCGTGATCCGGATGCGCAACCAGCTCGGGCGCGCCTACTACGAGCGCGCCCAGTACCCACTCGCCGCCGAGCAGTTGGCGGCCGCGACGGCCCTGCTGCCGGAGGTGGACGACTCGCGGCTGGCCGGCGTGCTGTGGGAGACCGACGGCCTGCTCTGCCTGGCCGACGGGAGGTCGCAGCGGGCCGTGGAACTGTTCACGCTCGCCCGGCGGGCCAACGAGGGCGACCCGCACGGCGTGGTGGTGCAGAGTTACAACCTCGCCCAAGCCCTGGTGGCCGCCGGGCGGGCGGAGGAGGCGCTGGCCGTGCTCCGGGACGCCACCGCACTGGCCGGCCAGGAGGAGGACGCCCCGATGCTGATGCGCCTGCCGCTGGTCGAGGCCCTGGCCGAGCGGGCGCTGAACCGGCCCGAGGCGGCGGTCGGCGCGGCGGAGCGGAGCGCCGGGCGGGCCCGGGAACTGGGCCAGCCGAAGAAGGAGGAAGCCGCCCGGGCACTGCTCGTCGAGCTCGCGGACGACCTCGGCGACCCGGCCCTGGCCGACCGCAACCGCACCCGCCTACGGGAGCTGCGAGGCCACTGAACGGGCGGGCGGAGCGAGCCCGGGGGCCCGCACGGGAAGTCGGACGGGCCGACTTCCCGTGCGGGGCGGCAGGGCTGGTGCCGATGTGTGCCCGCAGGCCGGTGGCCGTGGCCCGCATCTGGTTCTCCCGCTCGCGGGGCACGAGCAACGCCGTCATGGAGAAGGTCTCCGGCGAGCGTTCGGAGTAGCCACGGTCGCCCGTCTCGTCCACGTACGCGATCAGACCGGGGCCCGATCCGCCGGACTCTCCGCCCTTGGTGGTACGGCCCGGGTGGGGGCGTTCGGCGGGCGGATCGGGGGGCGGGTTCGTAGGCTCGACGCATGGCTGATGCGTACGCGGGCCGCCGGGAGCGGTTGCGGGAGCACTGTGGTGCGTCCGGGGCCGACGCGGCGCTGATCACCAGGGCGGCGAACGTGCGGTACCTGACCGGGTGCCCGCCGTGCGGGGCGTCGCTGTTGCTGACGCGGGACCGGGTGCTGCTCGCGCTGCCGGACGACCTGCCGCCGGATGACACGGGGGAGCACCTGATCGCTCCCGCGGTGACCCGGGTGCCGGTGGCGGCCGGGGCGGACACCGCGCTGGCGGCGGCGTCCGCGGCGGCGCGGCTGGCGGTGGCGGGGCTGGCGGTGGAGGAGCACGATCTGACGGTCACCCGGCACCGGGCGGTGGCCGGGCTGGCCGAGGGGGTGCGGCTGGTGGACGTGGGCCAGGCGGTGGAGCGGTTGCGGGTGGTCAAGGACGAGCACGAGATCGCCGACCTGCGGATCGCCGCGGAGATCGCCGATCAGGCGCTCGGCGAGCTGCTGGAGTCGATCCTGGTCGGCCGCACCGAACGGCACCTGGCGATGGAGCTGGAGCGCCGGATGATCGACCACGGCGCGGACCGGGCGGCGTTCCCGGTCTCGGTCGGCACCGGGAGCCACTCCGGGCAGCCGGCGCACCAGCCGACCGACCGGCGGGTGGAGGAGGGCGACTTCCTAACGGTGGTGCTCGGTGCGCAGTACCGGGGCTACGGGGTGTCCACCGCCCGGACGTTCGTGATCGGGGCGGCCCCGGCGCCCTGGCAGGTCGAGCTGCACCGGCTGGTGTTCCGTGCCCAGCGGGCCGGGCGGGAGGCGCTCGGGCCGGGGGTCGAACAGTGCGTGCCCGACCGGGCCGCGCGGGAGATCCTCCGGGCCGCCGGGCACACCGAGGGCTCGCCGCACCCGGTCGGTCACGGCATCGGCCTGGAGATCCGGGAGGCCCCGCGCCTCGGTCCCACGGACATGGGTAAACTGGACAGCCGCGTACCGGTCACCGTCGGCCCGGGGGTCCACCTCCCGGGGCGGGGCGGCGTCCGGATCGAGGACACGCTCGTCGTGCGCCCCCTGGATGAGGGCGGGCCCGAGCTGCTCACCATCACCACCAAGGAGCTCCTCGCCCTGTGAGGCAGTTTGCGCACAGGACGCGACCCCCTTGGTTCCTTGACAGCTATATCCAGGAGTAAGTGCGCCCGTGGCTTCCACGAACGATCTCAAGAACGGCATGGTCCTCAAGCTGGAGGGCGGCAAGCTCTGGTCCGTCGTCGAGTTCCAGCACGTCAAGCCCGGCAAGGGCCCGGCCTTCGTGCGCACCAAGCTCAAGGAGGTTCTGACGGGCAAGGTCGTCGACAAGACCTTCAACGCGGGCACCAAGGTCGAGACCGCCAACGTCGACAAGCGCACCATGCAGTTCTCGTACAAGGACGGCGAGAACTTCGTGTTCATGGACATGGACACCTACGACCAGCTGGCGATCGAGCCGGCCGTCGTCGGCGACGCCGCCAAGTACCTGCTGGAGGGCTTCGACGCGCTCGTCGCCGTGAACGAGGGCGCGGTGCTGTACATCGAGCTCCCGGCCGCGGTCGAGCTCGTCATCTCCGAGACCGAGCCGGGCGTCCAGGGCGACCGTTCCACCGGTGGCACCAAGCCCGCGAAGCTGGAGACCGGCGCCGAGATCCAGGTGCCGCTCTTCATCACCACCGGCGAGAAGGTCAAGGTCGACACCCGCGACGGCAGCTACCTCGGCCGGGTGAAGTAAGTCCGTGTCGTCCGCACGTACCAAGGCCCGCACGCGAGCCTTCCAGATCCTGTTCGAGGCCGATCACCGCGGGGTCGACCCGCTGACGGTCCTCGCCGACTGGGTGGCCCGGGCCCGGGAGCCCAAGCCGGACGAGGGCACCCCGCAGGTCGGCGAGTACACCATGGAGCTGGTCGAGGGCTATGTCCAGCACGCCCGCCGGATCGACGAGCTGATCTCGCAGTACGCGGTCGGCTGGACGCTCGACCGGATGCCGATCGCGGACCGCAACGTCCTGCGGCTCGGCGCGTACGAGCTGATCTGGGAGGACCGTGTCCCCGACGCGGTCGTCGTGGACGAGGCCGTGGAGATCGCCAAGGAGTACTCCACCGACGACTCCCCGGCGTTCGTCAACGGCCTGCTGGCCCGCTTCATGGAGCTGAAGCCCAGCATCCGCCGCTGACCCCGCGCGCACCGCGCCGACGGCCGCCGGACCCGAGACGGTCCGGCGGCCGTCGTGCGTCTTCACCCGGGCGGCGTATGGTGGTGCCTACTCGCCAGTAACCTGGTGCGCCGGTGGCCCGCGCCCTCGGCGACCCCCGCAGCGAAGGGCAGGCCACCCCCATGACCACGGTGATCCGCAGCGAGTTCGACCAGGGCATCGCCCTCACGCCGCACCCGGACGAGGCCGGCCGGTACGACGGCGAACTCGGCGCCGGCTGGCAGATCGGCGGCGGTGTCAACGGCGGACTGCTGCTGGCCGTGGCCGGCCACGCGCTCTCGCTGGCGCACACCGCACGCCCGGAGAGCGCCGGCCACGCCGACCCGGTCTCGATCAGCGGCTACTACCTCTCCGCGGCCGTCCCCGGCCCGGCCACCGTGCGCACCGAGGTGATCCGCACCGGCCGCTCGCTGTCCACCGGCACCGCCGCGCTCAGCCAGGACGGCGTGGAGCGGCTGCGGGTGGTCGCCAGCCACGGCGACCTCGGCGTCCACGACGGCGAGGTGCGCACCAGCGCCGTCCCGCCGCAGCTGCCGCCGCCGGACCAGTGCATCGGCGTCGAGCACGCGCCCAAGGACCTGCTCACCCAGGCCGCGCTGCTGGAGCGGTTCGACATGCGGCTGGACCCGGCCACCGTCGGCTGGGCGCTCGGGCAGCCCTCCGGCACCGGCCGGATCCAGGGCTGGTTCCGGCTCGCCGACGGCCGCAGCCCCGACCCGCTGCTGCTCCTGCTCGCCGCCGACGCGCTGCCGCCGGTCACCTTCGACCTGGGCATGCCGGGTTGGGCGCCGACCGTCGAGCTGACCGTGCACCTGCGCGCCAAGCCCGCGCCGGGCTGGCTGCGGCTCGTCCACGCCACCCGGAACGTGGCGGGCGGGTACTTCGAGGAGGACGCCGAGGTGTGGGACGAGACCGGACGCCTGGTCGCCCAGTCCCGTCAGCTGGCCCGCCTGCCGCGCTAGTCGCCCATCGGGCGCGCCGGGCAGGTGGCCGGGCGGGTCGGGGGGTGTGAGCGGGCGTGCACGCCGAGTGACGGGTGCGCCGCGCGTGGGGCGGGTGCGCGGGGCGCGGGCGGCGGGCCGCACAACCGTGCGTGACTCCAAACATCTGCTTCACCCTCGGTTACAGTCCTGTGACACGTCGTACGTGTGCGCCACGCGGGGCGGGGGAGGACAAGGTCGGCGGTACCACCCGCCGCCGCCCCGCCCCGCCCGCCCCGTCCGAGGAGCCCCGATGAGCCGCAACGGCCGCGCCCGCCGCACCCCCGACTGCACCGCCTCGGGTTCCCGCCCCCGGCTCCGCTCGCGGGCCGCCGCCGACCGCGACGGGGCCTGCGAGCGGCAGCGTGCCGAGGGCGCCGGCCAGGCCTTCGTGATCGGCGTGCTCACCAGCCCCGCGGACTTCGAACGGGCCCGCGCCTGGGGGCTGTCCGACGCGGCCGACCACGAGCAGTACCTCGCCGAGACCGCCGAGCTGCTCGCCGACGCCCGGCGCCGCTTCGACACCGTCCGGGCCCGGATGTTCCACCCGCAGGACTTCGCCGAGTTCTGCCTGCTGCACGGCCTCGACCCGGCCGAGCCGGCCGCCCGCGACCGCTACCTGGTCAACCCGCCGCTGCGCACCCAACTGCTCGCCTACCAGGGCGAGGAGCTGGTCGGCGACTTCGTCCCCCGGCTGGTCCGGGCCCGCGAGAACGGCCTGACCCTGCGCCACGCCGACCTGCTGCTCGACGGCCGGCTCTGCGGGGAGCGCGACGACGCCGTGCGCGGCGCCTACGAGCGGGGCGCCGAGGTGTTCCGCCGGATGCTGCTCGGCGCCGGCAGCGGGGTCTACGAGCTGCGCCTGTCGGTGGAGGCGCCCGGCGGGCGGCTGGCCGCGGCCGCCCGGGTGCTCCAGTGGGAGGACGGCGTCGTCCGGATCAACGACGAGGACCTCGAACTGCTCTGCGCGGTGCTCTGCGCCGGACTGGCCCGCGAGCTGCCCGGCCTCGCGGTGCTGCACGGCGCCCAGGGGTCGGCGGCGGCCTGCGGGGAGTACCGGCCGACGGCCTGGGCCTGGGCCAGCGAGGGCCGGGTCTGGGCGCCCGCCGAGGGGCCGGTGCGGCTGGACGGGGTGGCCGCCGAGCCGGGGTACCGGCTGGAGACGGTCTGCTGAGCGTCCCGGAGGGCGGTCCTGGAGAGCGCCGCGGCGCGGCACCCCTCGCGGGGGCCGCGCCGTGACGTTTCTGCTGGTGTCGGCTCTGCCAGGAGTCCGCCGTCGACAGTCCACGGTCGGGAGCACGCCGTCGGTGGTCCGCCGTCGGTGGTCCGCCGCCCCCGCGGGCGGGAACCGGCGGGGAGGGCCGACGGGAGCCGGTACGGCGAGCCTCAGCTCGCCTCCTCCTCGCGCACCGCGCGGCGCGCGTCGGGGTTGAGCACGCCCCAGGAGATCAGCTGCTCGGTGAGGATCGACGGCGACTGGTCGTAGATCACGGCCAGGGTGCGCAGGTCGTCCTGGCGGATCGACAGCACCTTGCCGTTGTAGTCGCCGCGCTGGCTCTGGATGGTCGCCGCGTAGCGCTGCAGCGGGCCGGCCTTCTCGGACGGGACCTGGGTCAGTCTCTCCAGGTCCAGGACCAGGCGCGGCGGCGGCTCGGCCGCGCCGCCGGGGGTACCGCCGGGCAGCAGCTCCTGCACCGGGACCCCGTAGAACTCGGCCAGTTCGGCCAGCCGCTGCACGGTGACCGCACGGTCGCCGCGCTCGTACGAGCCGACGACGACCGCCTTCCAGCGCCCCTGGGACTTCTCCTCGACACCGTGCAGGGAGAGCCCCTGCTGAGTGCGGATGGCTCGGAGCTTGCCTCCGAGCTGCTTCGCGTAGTCGCTGGACATTGATCTCCCCGGACGAGATTGCTTCGCGTTCAGTGGTGGGTCACGGGCGATGTGCCGACGCCGCTACCGGTGGGTTCGACGTCCGTCTCGTAACTCACTGTGAGGTTACGTAGAGTGAGGTAGTTGCGTCAAGCCGAATGGGGCAGTCGTGCGAATGGGCCGCATCACCGGTGCGTCCGGCGCGTGAACCGCAGGGAGCGGAATGATGGCCGTCGGTTGGCCACAAATGACGCTGTAGGATGACCGGAGCCCGCGCCGCAGTCAGGCCGGGCGTCCCAGACATCCTTTAAGGCCCGTCCAGTGAGGCGGGGAAGGAGGTCCGCTTCGGCATGACCGCACACCAGGAAACCACGCCGCGGCCGCCGCACCAGGTGCTGGACGGCACGGACATCGCCCGGGTCATCACCCGGATAGCGCACGAGATCGTCGAGCGCGCCAAGGGCGCCGAGGACGTCGTGCTGCTCGGCATCCACACCAGGGGCGTCCACCTCGCCCGCCGGCTGCACGCCCGGCTCGCCCAGATCACCGGCCGCGACATCCCGCTCGGAACCCTGGACATCACCATGTACCGGGACGATCTGCGGCTGAAGCCGGCCCGCGCGCTGGAGCACACCGAGATCCCGCCCGGCGGCATCGACGGCCGGCTCGTCGTCCTCGTCGACGACGTGCTCTTCTCCGGCCGCACCATCCGCGCCGCGCTGGACGCCCTCAACGACATCGGCCGCCCCCGCGCCGTCCAGCTCGCCGTCCTCGTCGACCGGGGCCACCGCGAGCTGCCCATCCGCGCCGACTACGTGGGCAAGAACCTCCCCACCTCGCTGCGCGAAGCCGTCCAGGTGCGCCTGGCCGACCGCGACGGCGTCGACGCCGTGCTCGTCGGCGACCGCGATTTCGCGGCGCGCTCCTCCCAGGCCCTGGCCGCCCAGTCCACCGAACCGCACCTCCCGGAGTAACCCGCGTGAAGCGCCACCTCGTGTCCGCAGCCGATCTCAGCCGCGACGACGCGCTGCTCATCCTGGACACCGCCGAGGAACTCGCCCAGCTCTCGGGCCGGGCCGTCAAGAAGCTCCCCACCCTGCGCGGCCGGACCGTCGTCAACCTGTTCTTCGAGGACTCCACCCGGACCAAGACCTCCTTCGAGGTCGCCGAGAAGCGGCTCTCCGCCGACGTCATCAACTTCTCCGCCAAGGGCTCCTCGGTCTCCAAGGGCGAGAGCCTCAAGGACACCGCCCTCACCCTGCAGGCGATGGGCGCCGACGCCGTCGTCATCCGCCACCACGCCTCCGGCGCGCCGGCCCGCCTGGCGCAGTCCGACTGGCTGCACGGCAGCGTCATCAACGCCGGTGACGGCACCCACGAGCACCCCACCCAGGCGCTGCTCGACGCCTTCACCATGCGCCGCCACCTCAACCCGGGCGCCGGCAACGACCTCGCCGGCCGGCGGGTGACCATCGTCGGCGACATCCTGCACAGCCGGGTGGCCCGCTCCAACGTCCACCTGCTCACCACGCTCGGCGCCCAGGTCACCTTCGTCGCCCCGCCGACCCTGCTGCCGATCGGCATCGAGAACTGGCCCTGCGAGGTCAGCTACGACCTGGAGCGGGTGCTCCCCAAGACCGACGCGCTGATGATGCTCCGGGTGCAGCGCGAGCGGATGAACGCCGCGTTCTTCCCCACCGAGCGCGAGTACTCCCGCCGCTACGGCCTGGACGGCGTCCGGATGGCCCAGCTGCCCGAGCACGGCATCGTCCTGCACCCCGGCCCGATGGTCCGCGGCATGGAGATCACCGCCGAGGTGGCCGACTCCCCGCGCTGCACCGTGGTCGAGCAGGTCGCCAACGGCGTCTCCATCCGGATGGCCGTGCTCTACCTGCTGCTCGGCGGAGCCACCCTCACCGACACCCCCCGCACCGATTCCGTGGAGACCGTTCAGTGACCACCTACCTGATCCGCAACGCCCAGATCCTCGGCGGGGCCCCGCAGGACCTCCACCTCGCCGACGGTGTGATCCGGGCGATCGGCACCGACCTGGTCGCCGAGGCCGACATCGAGATCGACGCCACCGGCCTGATCGTGCTGCCCGGCCTGGTCGACCTGCACACCCACCTGCGCGAGCCGGGCCGGGAGGACGCCGAGACCGTCCTCACCGGCACCCGGGCGGCGGCCAAGGGCGGCTTCACCGCCGTCCACGCCATGGCCAACACCTTCCCGGTGGCCGACACCGCCGGCGTGGTCGAGCAGGTCTGGCGCCTCGGCCAGGAGTCCGGCTACTGCGACGTGCAGCCGGTCGGCGCCGTCACCGTCGGCCTGGAGGGCAAGAAGCTCGCCGAGCTCGGCGCCATGCACGACTCCGCGGCCGGCGTGCGGGTCTTCTCGGACGACGGCAAGTGCGTCGACGACGCGGTGATCATGCGCCGCGCCCTGGAGTACGTGAAGGCCTTCGACGGCGTCGTCGCCCAGCACGCCCAGGAGCCGCGGCTCACCGAGGGCGCCCAGATGAACGAGGGCCAGGTCTCCGGCGAGCTGGGCCTGGGCGGCTGGCCGGCCGTCGCCGAGGAGGCGATCATCGCCCGCGACGTGCTGCTGGCCGCGCACGTCGGCTCCCGGCTGCACGTCTGCCACCTCTCCACCGCCGGCTCGGTCGAGATCGTCCGCTGGGCCAAGAGCAAGGGCTGGGACGTCACCGCCGAGGTCACCCCGCACCACCTGCTGCTGACCGACGAGCTGGTCCGCTCCTACGACCCGGTCTACAAGGTCAACCCGCCGCTGCGCACCGCCGAGGACGTCCAGGCGCTGCGCAAGGCGCTGGCCGACGGCACCATCGACGCCGTCGCCACCGACCACGCGCCGCACCCGGCCGAGGACAAGGACTGCGAGTGGGCCGTGGCCGCGATGGGCATGGTCGGCCTGGAGACCGCGCTGTCCGTGGTGCAGCAGACCATGGTGGAGACCGGCCTGCTGAACTGGGAGGGCGTCGCGGACCGGATGTCGCACCGCCCGGCCCGGATCGGCCGGCTCGCCGGGCAGGGCCGCCCGGTCTCGGTGGGTGAGCCCGCCAACCTGGTGCTGTTCGATCCCGCGTACCGTGGTGCCGTGAACCCCGACAGCTTCGCCAGCCGCTCCCGCAACACCCCCTACAAGGGTCTCGACCTGCCCGGACGGGTGCACGCCACCTTCCTGCGCGGCACCGCCACCGTGCTGGCCGGCGAACTGGTCGAGCAGGGCGGGCTCGCGTGAGCTCCGTGGCCCTGCTGGCCCAGGAGCAGGCCAGGGTCACCAACTGGCCCGGCTACCTCGGCTGGACGGTCGGCCTGCTGCTGGTCATCGGCCTGGTCTACTGGCTGATGCGCCAGGGCTGGAACTGGCGGCGCACCCTGCAGTCCGGCATCCCCCCGCTGCCGGCCGTGCCGGAACGGGCCGGGCGGACCATCCTGGAGACCAGCGGCCGGTACCACGGCACCACCACCGCGGGGAACTGGCTGGACCGGGTCGTCGCGCACGGCCTGGGCACCCGCAGCCGCGCCGACCTGACCCTCGGCGAGCACGGCCTGCTGGTGCGGCGCCCCGGTGACGTCGACTTCTGGATCCCCGCCGAGCACCTGACCGGTGCGCGGACGGACTCCGGGATCGCCGGCAAGGTCGTCCCCTCCGGGATCCTGGTCGTCACCTGGACGCACGAGGGGACCGAGCTGGACTCCGGGTTCCGGGCCGACCACCCCGATGAGCACACCGGCTGGGTCGAGGCGATCACCCAGCTCACAGCAACACGTACGACGACGAAGAAGACGGAAGAGGCCGCGTCATGACCGCACCTGCCCCCACCACGCAGCGCCAACGGCGGGAGCGCGTCCCTGCCGTGCTCGTCCTGGAGGACGGCCGGACCTTCCGCGGCCAGGCCTACGGCGCGACCGGCGAGACCTACGGCGAGGCGGTCTTCAACACCGGCATGTCCGGTTACCAGGAGACCCTGACCGACCCGTCGTACCACCGCCAGGTGGTCGTGATGACCGCCCCGCAGATCGGCAACACCGGCTGGAACGACGAGGACGACGAGTCCAAGCAGATCTGGGTCGCCGGGTACGTCGTCCGCGACCCCGCCCGGGTCGCCTCCAACTGGCGCTCGCTGCGCTCGCTGGACGAGGAGCTGGCCGCCCAGGGCGTCGTCGGCATCAGCGGCATCGACACCCGGGCGCTCACCCGCCACCTGCGCGAGCGCGGCGCCATGCGCTGCGGCATCTTCTCCGGCCAGACGCTGGCCGAGCCGGCCGCGCTGCTCGCCAAGGTGCAGTCCTCGCCCGAGATGAAGGGCGCCGACCTGTGCGCCGAGGTCGCCACCACCGAGCCGTACGTGGTGCCGGCGATCGGTGAGAAGAAGTTCACCGTCGCCGCCCTGGACCTCGGCATCAAGGCGATGACCCCGCAGCGGATGGCCGAGCGCGGCATCGAGGTGCACGTGCTGCCGGCCAACGCCACCCTGGAGGACGTCTACGCCGTCCAGCCCGACGGCGTGTTCTTCTCCAACGGCCCGGGCGACCCGGCCACCGCCGACCACCAGGTCGCCGTGGCGCAGGGCGTGCTGGAGCGCAAGACCCCGTTCTTCGGGATCTGCTTCGGCAACCAGATCCTCGGCCGGGCGCTGGGCTTCGGCACCTACAAGCTCAAGTACGGCCACCGCGGCATCAACCAGCCGGTCCAGGACCGCACCACCGGCAAGGTCGAGGTCACCGCGCACAACCACGGCTTCGCCGTGAACGCACCGCTGGACAAGGTGAGCGACACCCCGTACGGGCGGGTCGAGGTCTCCCACGTCTGCCTCAACGACGACGTGGTCGAGGGCCTCCAGGCGCTCGACGTGCCCGCCTTCAGCGTGCAGTACCACCCCGAAGCAGCTGCCGGCCCGCACGACGCGGCCTACCTCTTCGACCGTTTCGTGAAGCTCATGGAGGGCCAGCGTGCCTAAGCGCACTGACATCAAGTCCGTCCTGGTGATCGGCTCCGGTCCGATCGTGATCGGCCAGGCCGCCGAGTTCGACTACTCGGGCACGCAGGCGTGTCGGGTCCTGAAGGCCGAGGGCCTGCGGGTCGTGCTGGTGAACTCGAACCCGGCGACGATCATGACCGACCCCGAGGTCGCGGACGCCACCTACGTGGAGCCGATCACCCCGGAGTTCGTCGAGAAGATCATCGCCAAGGAGCGGCCGGACGCGCTGCTGCCGACGCTGGGTGGCCAGACCGCGCTGAACACCGCGATCTCGCTGCACGCGGCGGGGACGCTGGAGAAGTACGGCGTCGAGCTGATCGGCGCCGACGTCGAGGCGATCAACAAGGGCGAGGACCGCGAGCTGTTCAAGGGCGTCGTGGAGGCGGTGAACGCGAAGATCGGCCACGGCGAGTCCGCGCGTTCGGTGATCTGCCACACCATGGACGAGGTCCTGGCCGGGGTCGACACCCTGGGCGGTTACCCCGTCGTCGTGCGCCCCTCGTTCACGATGGGCGGCGCCGGCTCCGGCTTCGCGCACGACGAGGAGGACCTGCGCCGCATCGCCGGTCAGGGCCTGACGCTCTCCCCGACCACCGAGGTGCTCCTGGAGGAGTCCATCCTCGGCTGGAAGGAGTACGAGCTGGAGCTGATGCGCGACAAGAACGACAACGTCGTGGTCGTCTGCTCGATCGAGAACTTCGACCCGATGGGCGTGCACACCGGTGACTCGATCACCGTCGCTCCGGCGATGACGCTCACCGACCGCGAGTACCAGATCCTGCGGGACATCGGCATCGCGGTGATCCGTGAGGTCGGTGTGGACACCGGCGGCTGCAACATCCAGTTCGCGGTGAACCCGGAGGACGGGCGGGTCATCGTCATCGAGATGAACCCGCGCGTGTCGCGTTCCTCGGCACTGGCGTCGAAGGCGACCGGCTTCCCGATCGCGAAGATCGCGGCGAAGCTGGCCGTCGGCTACACCCTGGACGAGATCCCCAACGACATCACCGAGCAGACCCCGGCGTCGTTCGAGCCGACCCTCGACTACGTGGTGGTCAAGGTCCCGCGGTTCGCGTTCGAGAAGTTCCCGTCCGCGGACGCCACGCTGACCACCACCATGAAGTCGGTGGGTGAGGCGATGGCGCTGGGCCGCAACTTCCCCGAGGCGCTGCAGAAGGCGCTGCGTTCGCTGGAGAAGAAGGGCTCGCAGTTCTCGTGGGCCGGTCCGGTGGGTGACAGGGGCGAGCTGCTGGCGAAGGCGGTCGTGCCGACCGACGGGCGGATCAACACGGTGATGGAGGCGATCCGCGCGGGCGCCACCCCCGCCGAGGTGTTCGAGGCCACGAAGATCGATCCGTGGTTCGTGGACCAGCTGTTCCTGCTCGACGAGATCGCGGGCGAGCTGGCCGAGGCCGACAAGCTCACCCCGGAGCTGCTGCGCCACGCGAAGCGGCACGGCTTCTCCGACCAGCAGGTCGGTGAGATCCGGGGCCTCAGGCCGGACGTGGTGCGGGAGGTGCGGCACGCGCTGGGCATCCGCCCGGTCTTCAAGACCGTCGACACCTGCGCGGCCGAGTTCGCCGCCCGCACCCCGTACTTCTACTCCTCCTACGACGAGGAGAACGAGGTCGCCCCGCGCACCAAGCCCGCGGTGATCATCCTCGGCTCCGGCCCGAACCGCATCGGCCAGGGCATCGAGTTCGACTACTCGTGCGTGCACGCCTCCTTCGCGCTCGCCGAGGCCGGGTACGAGACCGTCATGGTCAACTGCAACCCGGAGACGGTCTCCACCGACTACGACACCTCCGACCGGCTGTACTTCGAGCCGCTCACGCTGGAGGACGTGCTGGAGATCGTCCACGCGGAGCGGCAGGCCGGTCCGCTGGCGGGCGTGATCGTGCAGCTGGGCGGCCAGACCCCGCTGGGCCTGGCCCAGGCGCTGAAGGACAACGGGGTGCCGGTCGTCGGCACCCAGCCCGAGGCCATCGACCTCGCCGAGGAGCGCGGCGCCTTCGGCCGGGTGCTGCGCGAGGCGGGCCTGCCGGCCCCCAAGCACGGCACCGCGTTCTCCTTCGCCGAGGCCAAGGCCATCGCCGACGAGATCGGCTACCCGGTGCTGGCCCGCCCCTCCTACGTGCTGGGCGGGCGGGGCATGGAGATCGTCTACGACGAGGCGTCGCTGGCCTCCTACCTGGAGCGCCACGCCGGCCTGATCTCCGAGCACCCCGTCCTGATCGACCGCTTCCTCGACGACGCGGTGGAGATCGACGTCGACGCGCTCTACGACGGCACCGAGCTCTACCTCGGCGGCGTCATGGAGCACATCGAGGAGGCCGGCATCCACTCCGGCGACTCCGCCTGCGCGCTGCCCCCGATCACCCTCGGCGGCTACGACATCAAGCGGCTGCGCACCTCCACCGAGGCCATCGCCCGCGGTGTCGGCGTGCGCGGTCTGATCAACATCCAGTTCGCGTTGTCCGGTGACATCCTCTACGTGCTGGAGGCGAACCCGCGGGCCTCGCGCACCGTGCCGTTCACCTCCAAGGCGACGGCGGTGCCGCTGGCCAAGGCCGCGGCCCGGATCTCGCTGGGTGCCACGATCACGGAGCTGCGTGCGGAGGGCATGCTGCCGGCGGACGGTGACGGCGGCACGCTGCCGGCCGACGCGCCGATCGCGGTCAAGGAGGCCGTGATGCCGTGGAGCCGCTTCCGCGACGTCCACGGCCGCGGGGTGGACACCGTGCTGGGCCCGGAGATGCGCTCCACCGGCGAGGTCATGGGCCTGGACCGGGTCTTCGGCACCGCCTACGCCAAGTCCCAGACCGGCGCGTACGGCGCGCTGCCGACCAAGGGCAAGGTCTTCGTCTCGGTCGCCAACCGCGACAAGCGCAACCTGGTCTTCCCGGCCCGGGCGCTGGTCAACCTCGGCTTCGAGCTGCTGGCCACCGCCGGCACCGCCGAGGTCCTGCAGCGCGGCGGCATCCCGGCCACCGTGGTGCGCAAGCACAGCGAGGGCGAGGGCCCCAACGGCGAGAAGACCATCGTCCAGCTGATCCACGACGGCGAGGTCGACCTCATCATCAACACGCCGTACGGCACCGGTGGCCGTCTCGACGGCTACGAGATCCGCACCGCCGCCGTCGCCCGCGCGGTGCCCTGCCTGACCACGGTCCAGGCCATGGGCGCCGCCGTCCAGGGCATCGACCGGCTGCTGCGCGACGAGGTCGGTGTCATGTCGCTCCAGGAGCACGCCGAGCTGATCAACGCCGGCCGCGCCAAGTAGCACCACTCCAGTGGGGGGCACCAGTACCGCCGGGTGCCCCCCACTTCCATGCCCTGGGAGGACTTTGTGTACAAGCTTTTGTTCGACCTCGTCTTCAAGAAGATGGACCCCGAGAAGGCCCACCACCTGGCCTTCTTCTGGATCCGGCTGGCCTCCTCGGTACCGGGCCTGCGCGGCCTGGTCCGGCTGGTGCTCGCCCCGCGCGACCGGGCGCTGCGCACCGACGCCCTCGGCCTCGCGCTGCCCGGACCGTTCGGCCTGGCGGCCGGCTTCGACAAGAACGGCGTCGGCATCGACGGCCTGTCGATGCTCGGCTTCGACTACGTCGAGATCGGCACCGTGACCGGCGAGGCGCAGCCGGGCAACCCGCAGCCGCGGCTCTTCCGGCTGGTCGAGGACCGCGCCCTGATCAACCGGATGGGCTTCAACAACCAGGGCTCGGCCCGGGTCGCCGCCCGCCTCGCCGCCCGCCCGCACACCAGCTCCACGCCGGTGGTGGGCGTCAACATCGGCAAGACCAAGGTGGTCGAGGAGGCCGACGCGGTCGCCGACTACGTGAAGTCCACCGAGCGCCTCGCCCGCTACGCCGACTACCTGGTGGTCAACGTCAGCTCGCCGAACACCCCCGGGCTGCGCAACCTGCAGGCCGTCGAGCACCTGCGCCCGCTGCTGAGCGCCGTGCGCGAGGCCGCCGACCGGACCACCCCGCACCACGTGCCGCTGCTGGTCAAGATCGCCCCCGACCTGGCCGACGAGGACATCGACGAGGTCGCCGACCTGGCCCTGGAGCTGGGCCTGGACGGCATCATCGCCACCAACACCACGATCGGCCGCGAGGGCCTGCGCTGCGACGCCGCCCGGGTCGAGGAGATCGGCATGGGCGGCCTGTCCGGCGCCCCGCTCAAGGAGCGCGCGCTGGAGGTCCTCCAGCGGCTGCGCGCCCGCACCGGGGGCCGGCTGGCGCTGGTCTCGGTCGGCGGCATCGAGACCGCCGAGGACGCCTGGCAGCGGATCGTCCACGGCGCCGACCTGGTCCAGGGCTACAGCGCCTTCATCTACGAGGGCCCGTTCTGGTGCCGGCGCATCCACAAGGGCCTGTCCGCCCGTCTGCGGGCCGGTGGCTTCCGCAGCCTGGCCGCGGCCGTCGGCAGCGCGGTGGACGCGCGCAAGGCCGTCTGAACCCCCTCCTCACGCTCCCCGGAAGGACGTCATGACCCTCGCCCCCTTCGGCACCCGCCTGCGCCACGCCCTCGACACCCGCGGGCAGCTCTGCGTCGGCATCGACCCGCACGCCTCCCTGCTCGCCGCCTGGGGCCTGGAGGACACCGTCGCGGGCCTGGAGACCTTCAGCCGCACCGTCGTCGAGGCGCTGGCCGGCCGGGTGGCCGTGCTCAAGCCGCAGGCCGCGTTCTTCGAGCGCTTCGGCTCGCGGGGCGTCGCCGTCCTGGAGAAGTCCGTCGAGGAGGCCAGGGCGGCCGGCGCGCTCGTCCTGATGGACGCCAAGCGCGGCGACATCGGCTCCACCATGGCCGCCTACGCCGAGGCCTTCCTGTCGCCCGGCAGCCCGCTGTTCTCGGACGCGGTGACGGTCAGCCCCTACCTGGGCTTCGGCTCGCTGCGGCCGGCGCTGGACCTCGCCACGGCCAACGGCGCGGGCGTCTTCGCGCTGGCGCTCACCTCCAACCCGGAGGGTGCCGAGGTGCAGCGCGCCGTCGGCGCGGACGGCGAGCCGGTGGCGGCCGCGGTGCTGCGCCAGCTGGCCGCCGAGAACGCCGGGGCCGAGCCGCTGGGCTCCTTCGGCGCGGTGGTCGGGGCGACCCTCGCCGACGCGGGCGTGGACCTGGCGATCAACGGCCCGCTGCTCGCCCCCGGGATCGGCGCCCAGGGCGCGACCATGGCGGACCTGCCGCGGGTCTTCGGCGCCTCGGTGCGCAACGTGGTGCCGAGCGTCAGCCGGGACGTCCTGAAGCACGGCCCCTCGGTGGAGGCGCTGCGCTCGGCCGCCGACCGTTTTGTCCAGGAGTACGCGGAGGCGGTCAAGTAGCGGACGAGAAGGACGGGTTCGCTCCTGGCGAACGCCGCGGAGCGCCGCGCTGACGGGCCGCGACGGTTCACGGGGGCGGCGGCTTGACGTGAGCGCCGTCACATCGGTGCCGCCAAAGGTTCGCAATCACGGTCATTTTGCCCGGGAAAGTCCTGGTCGGCCTTGGCTGACCAGGACTTTTCGTGTTCTTTTCCTGACGTGGCGCCGCAATCCGGGTAGTGTCCGGCGATAGGTCACCGAGGAGCCGCGAAACCCGCTGCTCCCGCAGGTCAGGGGCGGCGAGTTCGCTCTCCCGGCCGGCGTCGACCGGTGCCCTGGGAAGCACAACAGTCAGAGTTCAATCCCTTCCATCCACACCTGAGGTGAACGGCGTGGCTCTTCCGCCCCTTACCCCTGAACAGCGCACCGCCGCGCTCGCCAAGGCCGCCGAGGCTCGCCGGGAGCGCGCCGAGGTCAAGAACCGGCTCAAGCACTCCGGCGCCTCCCTGCACGAGGTGATCAAGGCCGGCAAGGCCGACAACGACGTGATCGGCAAGATGAAGGTCTCCGCCCTGCTGGAGTCCCTTCCGGGTGTCGGCAAGGTTCGGGCCAAGCAGATCATGGAGCGGCTCGGCATCTCCGAGAGCCGCCGGGTCCGTGGTCTCGGCACGAACCAGATCGCCTCCCTGGAGCGGGAGTTCGGCGGCGGTGCCGCCTGACCGTGCCCCGTGGTCCCGGGATCGTCCGCGATCCGGGATAATCGGTGCATGAGTGAGCGTCCGCGGCTGACCGTGCTCTCCGGCCCCTCGGGGGTCGGCAAGAGCACGGTCGTCGCTCATATGAGGAAGCAGTACCCCGAGGTCTGGCTCTCGGTGTCGGCGACGACCCGCCACCCGAGGCCGGGCGAGCAGAACGGGGTCCAGTACCACTTCGTCGACAACGACGAGTTCGACAAGCTGATCGCCAACGGCGAGTTGCTGGAGTGGGCCGTGTTCGCGGGCAACCGCTACGGCACCCCCCGCGCGGCTGTCCAGGAGAAGCTGGAGCGCGGCGAACCCGTGCTGCTGGAGATCGACCTGCAGGGCGCCCGCCAGGTGCGCGAGTCCATGCCCGAGGCGCAGCTGGTCTTCCTGGCCCCGCCGAGCTGGGACGAGCTGGTCCGCCGGCTCACCGGCCGGGGGACCGAGCCGCAGGACGTGATCGAGAAGCGGCTGGAGGCCGCGAAGGTCGAGCTGGCGGCCGAGCCGGAGTTCGACACGACCCTGGTCAACACCTCCGTCGAGCAGGTGGCGAGCGAACTGCTAGCCTTGCTCGGTGTAGGCTGACCTGTTGTCTTTTCCACCCTTTCGGAAGGTTTTCGCGTGTCCTCTTCCATGACCGCGCCCGAGGGCATTATCAACCCGCCGATCGACGAGCTGCTTGAGGCCACCGACTCCAAGTACAGCCTGGTCATCTACGCGGCCAAGCGTGCGCGTCAGATCAACGCGTACTACTCCCAGCTCGGCGAGGGCCTGCTGGAGTACGTCGGCCCGCTGGTCGACACCCACGTGCACGAGAAGCCGCTGTCGATCGCGCTGCGCGAGATCAACGCCGGCATGCTGACCGCCGAGGCGGTCGAGGCCGCCTGAGGCGGGCCCACCTTCGTGCGAAGGGCCCGTCGGAGTCCGCTCCGACGGGCCCTTCGGCGTTCCCGGGGGCGGCTCCGGCGGGTGTGGGGGTGTGGGGGGTGTGGGGGGTGCCACAGTGCGGGTGATCGCCGGGGCGCCGTAGGGTTGGCTGGCATCTGCGGAGCGCCACGAGGAGAGCTGGGGACCATGAGCGGTGGCACGGAGCGGACGGACGCACCGCGCGTCGTCCTCGGCGTCAGCGGCGGCATCGCCGCGTACAAGGCGTGCGAGCTGCTGCGGCGGTTCACCGAGTCCGGCCACCGGGTGACCGTGGTGCCCACCGCGGCGGCGCTGCACTTCGTCGGCGAGGCCACCTGGGCCGCCCTGTCCGGCCGCCCGGCCGCCACCGAGACCTGGGACAGCGTGCACGAGGTGCCGCACGTGCGGATCGGGCAGAACGCCGACCTGGTGGTGGTCGCCCCGGCCACCGCCGACCTGATGGCCAAGGCCGCCCACGGGCTGGCCGACGACCTGCTGACCAACACCCTGCTCACCGCGCGCTGTCCGGTCGTCCTGGCGCCCGCGATGCACACCGAGATGTGGGAGCACCCGGCGACCCGGGAGAACGTCGCCACGCTGCGCCGCCGGGGCGTCATCGTGCTGGAGCCCGCCAGCGGACGGCTGACCGGCAAGGACACCGGCAAGGGCCGGCTGCCCGAGCCGTCCGCGATCTTCGACGCCTGCCGCGCGGTGCTGCGCCACGGCGGCGGGCGGACCGACCTGGCCGGCCGGCACGTGGTGGTCTCGGCCGGTGGCACCCGCGAGCCGCTGGACCCGGTCCGCTACCTCGGCAACCGTTCCTCCGGCAAGCAGGGCTACGCGCTGGCGGCCACCGCGGCGGCCCGCGGCGCCCGTGTGACGTTGATCTCGGCCAATGCCGAGCTGCCCGATCCGGCCGGGGTGGACGTGGTCCGGGTGGCGACCGCGCTGGAGCTGCGGGACGCCGCGCTGAAGGCGGTCCAGGACGCGGACGCCGTGGTCATGGCCGCGGCGGTGGCCGACTTCCGGCCCGCGGTCTACGCCGCCGGCAAGATCAAGAAGGTCGAGGGCGTCGAGCCGGCGCCGGTCGAGCTCGTCCGCAACCCCGACGTGCTGGCGGAGCTCTCCGCCCACCGCACCCGTTCGGGCCAACTGGTCGTGGGTTTCGCGGCGGAGACCGACGACGTGCTCGCCAACGGCCGCGCCAAGCTCGCGCGCAAGGGCTGCGACCTGCTGGTCGTCAACGAGGTCGGCGGCGGCAAGGCCTTCGGCCAGGACGTCAACGAGGCCGTGGTACTGGGCGCCGACGGCAGTGAGACGCCCGTTCCGGTGGGCCCGAAGGAGGCGCTCGCGGACGTCGTGTGGGACCTCGTCGTGGAACGGCTTGATCCCTCCGCCGACTGATCTCGCAGAGTGGGCGGACGGTCTTCAATTGCGGAATCGCGTGACGTTCCTCGATAGCTGACCGTTACACTCCAGGAATCAAGTCTTTCCGGAAGCCCCCGGATCCGTCCGGGGTCTTTCAGTCAGCAGCCGCTGCAACCCCAGGGAGCGCTGTGTCTCGCCGCCTGTTCACCTCGGAGTCCGTCACCGAGGGACACCCCGACAAGATCGCTGACCAGATCAGCGACACCATCCTTGACGCGCTCCTCCGCGAGGACCCGGCCTCCCGGGTCGCGGTGGAGACGCTCATCACCACCGGCCAGGTGCACGTGGCCGGCGAGGTGACCACCAAGGCGTACGCGCCGATCGCCCAGCTCGTCCGGGACAAGATCCTGGAGATCGGTTACGACAGCTCCAAGAAGGGCTTCGACGGCGCCTCCTGCGGCGTGTCGGTCTCGATCGGCGCTCAGTCGCCCGACATCGCCCAGGGCGTCGACACCGCGTACGAGGCCCGGGTCGAGGGTGACGAGGACGACCTGGACAAGCAGGGTGCCGGCGACCAGGGCCTGATGTTCGGCTACGCGTCCGACGAGACGCCCGAGCTGATGCCGCTGCCGATCACCCTGGCCCACCGCCTCTCGCGCCGCCTCACCGAGGTCCGCAAGAACGGCACCATCCCGTACCTGCGCCCCGACGGCAAGACCCAGGTCACCATCGAGTACGACGGCGACAAGGCCGTCCGCCTGGACACCGTGGTCGTCTCCACCCAGCACGCCAGTGACATCGACCTGGAGTCGCTGCTGACCCCGGACGTCCGCGAGTTCGTCGTGGAGCCGGAGCTGAAGGCGCTGGCCGACCAGGGCATCAAGCTCGTCACCGAGGGCTACCGCCTGCTGGTCAACCCGACCGGCCGCTTCGAGATCGGCGGCCCGATGGGCGACGCCGGCCTCACCGGCCGCAAGATCATCATCGACACCTACGGCGGCATGGCCCGCCACGGCGGCGGCGCCTTCTCGGGCAAGGACCCGTCCAAGGTGGACCGCTCGGCCGCGTACGCGATGCGCTGGGTGGCGAAGAACATCGTCGCCGCCGGCCTCGCCCGCCGCGCCGAGGTGCAGGTCGCGTACGCGATCGGCAAGGCCGAGCCGGTCGGCCTGTTCGTGGAGACCTTCGGCACCGAGACCGTGCCGGTCCTCACCATCCAGAAGGCCGTCAGCGACGTCTTCGACCTGCGTCCGGCCGCGATCATCCGCGACCTGGACCTGCTGCGCCCGATCTACTCGCAGACCGCCGCGTACGGCCACTTCGGCCGTGAGCTGCCGGACTTCACCTGGGAGCGGACCGACCGCGTGGAGCAGCTGAAGAAGGCCGTCGAGGACTGATCGGCCGACCCGATCGTTTGATCTGATCGTTTGACGGCAGGTGGTGGGCGCCCGGGGGGGCGGGGGGGCCCCCCCAGGGGGTTTTTTGGTGGGGGCCGGGTCTTAGTTGGGGGGTGGTGGTGCGCCGCCAGGGGCTGGTGGTG